>JBKJQC010000566.1:0-2952 GCA_046593995.1 Polyangiales bacterium | reverse complement strand
TGTCGGCCGAGCGCACGCGTCGGCGCCAACATGAACCCGGTGGCCGCCACCGAGACGCCGAGGATCACCGGCCCGCTGTCGACGTCGCCGGAGCCGGAGTGCCCCTCGGCGTACTCGCGGATCGCGCCGAAGCCGAAGAACGTCGACTCGTGGCGGAGCGCGGCGTCCGCGAGCTCGGTCGCCAATGCACGGTCGACGAACCCGGCATAGTACGCGGCGAGGCCGGTCCCCGAGCCGCGCGGCGCGTCGTGCACCTTGCCGTCGAACGCGCCCATGCGCTGGAAGACGAACCCGCTCCGGTCGATCTGCACGCGACGGACGGCCGCGATCCACGCGCGCAGCACGGGCGCATGATCGGCGCCGGTGGCGCGCCCGTGCACAGCGATCGCCGCTGCGACCGCGGCGACGTCGGTCGGATACGCCTCGTGCGGGTAGGTCTCGATGAGCCCCGTCGTCGATGCGAGCAGCCGTCGCTCGTACGCGGCGATCAGCGCATCGTGCTGCCGCGCGATCTCCGCGGGGAACGCCGGATCGACGACCCGCGCCATCCCGATGGCGAGCGCCGAGTACGCGAGGTACGCGTGACCATGCGCGCTCCCGAGGCTGTGCATCGCGTCCTCGCCGCCCCACGCGCGGGTACCGAAGTCGCGCATCTCCGGGAGGAAGCTCTTGATCGCCGCACGCGTAGCCACCACGCGATACGGCGCGTCGGACTCCGCGAGACAGCGGCGCGCGAGACAGAGCTGCGCGAGGCCGAGCGCCGTCATCTGGTGGGTGACGAGCGCCCACTCCCCGGCGAACCGATCGCCCGGCGTCGGCAGCGCGCGATTCGCGTCGTCACGCGTCTCGAACGCGACCATCTCGTCGGCGAGCGCGCGCGTGTAGTCGTCGTCACCACGATACGCGGCCTCCGCGTCGCGCGCGCACCACCACGCCGGGAAGACGCGCGCGACCAGGAGGGCGCAGACGATGGCGAGGATACGTCTCATCATCGGCAAGGTATGCGGCGCGCGGCGGATGTCTCGGCCAGACCAGTCCGACGGTCGCATGGCACGGGCGAACGGTCGCCGAGGCGAGCTGGGCGGCCGATGCTGCGCGATCGGAGGGGCACGGTCGCCGCCGCTTGCTACCCCCCGCGGGGTGGTGCGACGGTAAGCGGGGTGAAGAAGGTAATACGTGGACGTGGGCTTCCGGCGGCCTGTGCGCTGGCGGTGTTGGGATGTACGGCGACCGACCGGACGACGACCGGTACCGCGGGCATCGGGGTCGTAGGGCGTGGTCCGATGTCCATCGTGCGAGACGGGGCGATGCTCCGGACGCACAATGCCGCGCACGGTATCGAGGCTCGCTTCGACGTGGCGAACGCGCTCGTGTCGATGGATGGCGACGGCGCGACGTGGTCGATGCAGCTCCTACGCTTCGGACGCAGGGGTGCCATGCAGGGTGCTGCGCATGCGCCCGCTGTGGTCGATTCCACGCGTCACGACACGGTGACGTACGTGCGCGCAGCGGGGCTCCGCGAGTGGTACGCGAACACCGCGTCGGGGATCGAGCAAGGGTTCGCGATCGACACGGGTACTCCTGGCGACGGTGCGCTGCGCCTCGAGCTCGCATCGGAGGGGATGTCTGCGACGCTCGAGGACGACCGCGTCGCGTTGCGAGATGCGTCCGGCGCGACGCGCGCGTGGTACGGCGGTCTCGTCGTGCGCGACGGGCGAGGACGCGACGTCCCTGCGCGGCTCGTCGTGGAGGACGGGCACGTCTCGATCACGATCGACGATCGCGCCGCGGAGTATCCGCTGGCCGTCGACCCGTTCGTCACCGCGAAATACTCGAAGTTGACGGCGCTCCAACAAGTGCTCGACGAGAAGTTCGGTGCAGCGGTCGCGATCGAGGGCAACACGGCGGTCGCCGGGGCCCCGGCCCCGCTCACATCGAGCGGATCCGGCGCAGCGTACGTCTTCACGCGACCGAGCGTCGCTGGCGCGTGGACGCTGCAGAAGAAGCTCCTCCCCGCGAGCCCGGTCGCGGGCAGCGAGTTCGGATCGTCGGTGGCGGCGAGCGGCGAGACCGTCGTCGTCGGCGCGCCGCGCGACGCGGGCGGAGGGTCTGCGCACGTGTTCGTCCGGGCAGGGAGTGACTGGTCGTCCGCCACGAAGCTCGTCCGGTCCGACGGAACGCCCGACGGGTTCGGCGCAGCCGTCGCCATCGACGGCGACACGCTCGTCGTCGCTGCCGCGAACAGCCCGGGCGCCGCCTACGTCTTCACGCGTGCGTCCTCCACGTCGACGGTGTGGACCGAGCGCGCGAAGCTCACCACCGCGGGTCCTGCAGGTCGTTTCGGGTTGGCGGTCGCGATCCGCGGCGACACGGTCGTCGTGGGGGACCCCCTCAAGTCCGACCCTATCTCCAGCAGCGGCGCGGCGTACGTCTTCACCCGTCCGACTTCCACGTCGAACAGCTGGACGCTCGCGAAGCGGCTCGTCCCGTCGACTGCGACGATCAACGCGCGCTACGGCAACTCGGTGGCGATCCGCGACAATACGGCGCTCATCGGCAGCCTAACCACCGGGGCATTCGTGTTCACCCGCCCTTCGTCGACCTCGGCGGAGTGGACGGAGCAGACGAAGCTGCCGGTGGCCGTCGGCGACTACGTGCAGGGTATGGGTCGCAGTGTCGCGATCACCGGTGACACGATCCTGCTGGGCGGCGCTCCGTCAGGCAACGGCATCTGCCGCGTGTATCCCTTCGTGTGGTTCGGCACCACGTGGGGCAAGGAGGCCGCGTTCGGCCTCGATAGCGGCTGCGAGTCCTCGTTCGGCCAATCGCTCTCGGCGTCTGGCGGCACGGTGCTGGTCGGTGAGCCCGAGGCCTCGTTCAACATCGGCGCGGCGCACGCGTTCGTCGTCGGCGGGAGCGCGGGCGATCCCTGCAACGCGATGACGCTGTGCG
>JBKJQC010000544.1:0-13351 GCA_046593995.1 Polyangiales bacterium | reverse complement strand
CGGTCGACGTCGTGCTCGTCACCACTGCCGTCACGCCGTCGCTCGTGGCGTCGCTCCCGTCGCACGTCGTCGGCGTGATCGTGGGCGTCGATTCCGCTGGGAGGGACGAAGGGAGGCCGAGCAGCGGCACGACGTCGCACGCCGCGATCCTCGCGCGCGGTCGGGCGCTGCCGCTCGCGTACGTGGAGTCCCACGTGGCGTACTCGATCGAGGACGCGGTCGTGGTCGTGCTCGATACGACGAGCACGCCGGCCCGCGTGTGGGCCGCGCCGAGCGAGGCGTTGCTCACGGACGCGCGTGCACGACGCGATGCGCTGCGGTCGAGGGAGGCCGAGGAGGGGCTGCGCGCCGAAGCCCCGCTCGCGCTCGTCGCGGTCCGTGTGAACGTCGGCTCCTCGCGCGACGAGCTGCCGCTCGGGGCCGAGGGGATCGGGCTCCTCCGCACCGAGCTCGTCTTCGCCGATCGCGTCAGCGCCCCGCGCGAAGAGGAGCAGAGCGCCGCGTACTCCGCGATCGCGAAGAAGGTCACAGGGCCCGTCCTGATCCGCCTCTTCGACGCGGGCGGCGACAAGCCACTCCCGTTCCTGCCCGGCGATCTTCGCGGCGTCGCGCTCCTGCGCGCGAACCCGTCGGTCCTCGCGGCGCAGCTCTGCGCCATCGCGAAGGTCGAGGGGGACGCGCGGGTGCTCATCCCGCTCGTGCGTGACGCGGACGACGTCGAGGCCGTGCGACTCCTCGCCGGCGGTCGAAAGGTCGGCGCGATGATCGAGACGCCCGAGGCCGCCCTCGGGATCGACGCCATCGCGCGCGTGTCCGACTTCATCTGCATCGGCACGAACGATCTCGCCGCCGAGACGCTCGGGCTGTCGCGCGAGCACGCGCCGAACCCGCTCGATCCGCGCGTGCTCGCGCACGTACGCCGCACGGTCGAGGGCGCGCACGCGCACGGCCGCAAGGTGACGGTCTGCGGCGAGATCGCCGCCGATCCCGAGGGCGCGCGGATCCTCGTCGGCCTCGGGGTCGACGCCTTGAGCGTGGCTCCCGCGCGCTTCGCGTCGCTCAAGCTCTCGCTGCAGAACGCCACGATCGACGAATGCCGCGCCGCCGCCGAGCGCGCGCTGAAAGCGAACGCCTCATGAAGAAGATCCTCGTCGCCTGCGGAACCGCCATCGCGACCTCGACCGTCGTCGCGAAGAAGCTCGAGGAGCTCCTGAAGAAGCGCGGGCTCGAGGTGAAGATCGACCAGTGCAAGGCGTCCGAGGTCCCGAGCAAGGTCTCCGGCTACGATCTCGTCGTGTCGACCACCGAGGTCGGGGATACCAAGGGGAAGCCGCTCGTCCGCACGCTCTCGTTCCTCACCGGCGTCGGCATCGACGCAGACGTGCAGAAGATCGCGAAGCTCCTCGGCGGGTGATCCACGCGCTCGGAAAGTCACGGCGTTTCGCGGCGGTCGCGACCGATCTGCTGCTCGCCTTCGTGTTCGTCGCGAACCTCGCCACGCGCGCGCAGGGGCCGCTGTCGCGGGTGGTGATGGTCGCGATTCCGGCAATCCTCGCGTGGGGCGTTCTCACGTTGCATCACCCGCGCGAGGTGGAGATCGACGACGCGGCGCTCTCCTTCCGCGCCTATGGTCGTACGCACCGCTTCCCCTGGTCGGCGATCGAGCGGCTGCACATCCGCCGCTTCCTCGTGCGCGATCGGGTGCTGGTCCGGATCACGCCGTCGCCGCCCTGGCGCGGCCGCTACTGGCTCCTCCACGGCTTCGACCGCTGGCCCGAGCTCGTCGCCGAGCTCGAAGCGCGCGGCGCCCTTCTGAAACGCTCACACCGACAAACGTAGCTTCGCCATCGTCTCGACGACCGGCGCGTCCTCCCAGACGATCGCATGCAGCACGTCGAGGTAGGGGAGCCCCTCGACGCCGTTCTCGCGGGCCCAGCGCCTGGCGGTCGCGATCGCCGGATATCCTTCGGTGAGCTCACCGGCCGCGAGCATCTCGCGCGCGACCTCCTTGGCAGGACGTCCCTTGCCGACGCGCTCGCCGAACGCACGATTGCGCCCACCGGCGGCGGTGACGTGCAAATCGCCGACGCCCGCGGCGCCGTGCACGGTCTCCTCTCGTCCTCCGCCGGCGAGCGCCAGCTTGCGCATCTCGACGATGGCTTGCGTGAAGCACGCCGCGCGCGCGTTGTGCGCGTCGGCGCCTACGAGGCCATCCCACAGCCCGAGCCCCGTCGCGTACGCGTTCTTCATCGCCGAGCAGATCTCTGCGCCGGCGAGATCGTCGGTGACGCCGATGTGCATGTGCTCGCCGCCCATGGCCGCGGCGCACAGCTTCGCGTCGCGGAGATCGTTCGACGCGTAGGTCATCCACGTGGTCACCCGGCGCGCGATCTCGATCGCCTTTGCCGGCCCGCCGGCGTGCACGTAGCGGAGCGGCCGGCCGATCGCCTCCGAGACGACACGGTCGATGCGATCCATGCGCCCGGCCTTCGACTCGAGGAAGCCCTTGGTGACGGAGAGGATCGGCACGTCGGGGAGCGACGGCGCCGCGCGCATCATGACGGGGACCGCGCCCTCGGAGTTGATCGCGTGGACGACGAGCTCTGCGCCCGTGAGCGCCTCGGCGAGCGCATCGGACTTCAGGAGCTCCATGCCTTCGAGGCGGAGCTTCAGGCGCGGGTGGAGCTCCCCGCGGAGACACGGGTCGAGGAGGGGATCGTCGAGCCAGGTCCCCCAGAGGCGGACGTCGTGGCCGCGCATGACGGCGACGGTGGCCATCGCGCTGCCCATGTAGCCGGCGCCGAGGACGGTGATGCGCATCGGTCGTGGGTAGCAGAACGGCACGCGGACGCGAAGGCGACACGCGAACGCGAACGCGACACGCGAACGCGACACGCGGACGCGGACGCGAACGCGACACGCGACACGCGGTGGCCAGCGGCGGGCGGGTGGAGGGGGACTTTGCTTCCGGCGGGGAGTTCGCGCATACCGTCTGCGGGACATGCGGGGCAGAGCGAGCGTTCTCGTCGTTGGCGTCGCGGGTGCGATCGGGGTTGCGAGCGCGTGCGGTGGATCCAAGCGTACGGAGCCGCCGGAGCCTGCGCCGACGGTTCCTTTCGCGGTGGCAACTGCGTCTGCGTCTGCGTTCGCGTCTGCATCTGCCCCGGCATCAGTGTCTGCATCTGTGTCTGCGTCCGTCGCTGCGCTCACCGGACCGCGCGTCGCCACCAACCGCGCGCAGAGTTGGATCTTCGAGAAGCCGCGCGTCGAGAACGCGCACGTCGGTTGGCTCCGCGCGGGTGCGAAGATCAAGCGCGCCGAGACGCCGACCGCGGGGAGCGACTGCAAGGGCAAGTGGTGGGAGGTCGAGCCCGCAGGGTTCGTGTGCGAGGGGCACGAAGGCGTCACGACGGACATGGACGACAAGACCGTCGCCGCCGCGTCCGCGTATCTCCCGGACCGCAACGCGCCCCTGCCCTACGGCTACGTCACGTCGTACGGCGCGCCGCTCTACACGCGCGTCCCGACGCCGGACGAACAGAAGCTCCTCGAAGGGGACGTCGCGGCGGTGCGCGCGCGGTGGGACGCGATTCGCTCCAAGATGGAGCCGAACAAACTCCCGCCCGAGACGCCGACGCCGCTCGCGCCGATGCCGTCGTTCCTCGAAGGGCACCAGAAGGCGCCGAGCCTCTTCGGCGGTCCGCTGCCCCCGCTGACCAACGGTCAGGCGTGGAACAACATGCGTCTCTCGATCATCACGTCGTTCGAGTCGGAGGGGCGTCCGTTCCTGCTCACGACAGAGCACTACGTGGTGCCCGCCGATCGCATGCGCTCGGCGCGGCTCGCCGACTTCCGTGGCGTCGAGCTCGGAAAGACCGGGGAGCCAGGCGAGCACCTGCCGATGTTGTGGGTCCGGTGGAGGCCGGCGCACCTGCACAAGCTCGTGGGCGGCCACGTCGTCGACACCGACGAGACCCTGCCCTTCCAGGCGCACGCCATGATCACGATGAAGGATCGGATCGTGGACAACACGAAGTACCACGAGCTCGTGAACGTCCCGCCGACGCTCGTGTCCGATGTGAGCGCGACATGGCTCGTGCGCCCGCAAGAGGTCACGCGCGTCGACGCAGCGACCGAGCTCCCCTACGACGTCGCAGCCGACGAGTCGTGGATCGAGGTCGCGATCCAGCGTCAGAGCCTCGTGCTCTATCGCGGCCTCACCCCCGTCTTCATCACGTTGGTCTCGACCGGCGTCGACGGTGTCGACGAGTGGAAGACGACCCGCGCGACGCCGCGCGGCCACTTCCGGATCCACTCGAAGCACCTCACGTGGCGGATGGCCGCGGACGAGCACCCGCCTTGGAAGGACGGCGGTGATCCCGATCCGCGCTACCGCATCGACGACGTACCGTATGTGCAATATTTCCAGAGCGGCTACGCGCTCCACGCTGCGTTCTGGCACGACGCGTTCGGTCAGCCGAAGAGCCACGGCTGCATCAACCTCTCCCCGCGCGACGCTCTGTGGCTGTTCGGGCAGACCGAGCCGAAGCTGCCGGAGGGCTGGCACGGGATCTATTCGGGCCGCGCCGGCGTGGCGCGCGGAACGACGTTGATCGTGAAGGTCTACTGACAGCGCCCTTCGAGACGGCGTGTGAGCCTCCGCGCACGAGACGCCGCGAACGCGAGCGCCGCGAACGCGAGCGACGCGCTTCCCTCGCCGTTCGCGTGCGCTCCACCGCGCGACGTCGGGACGCGGCACGCGCACGCGCGCCCGTTGAGGATCTCGTACTCGTTGAAATCCGGCGCGAAGCCGCTGTCGGTCGCCGGGCCACCGTCGTCGAGGCCGGCATCGAACGGCGGCGGCGTCGCGTCCGCGGGCCCCGCATCGGTCTCGGTCGGTCCGGCGATCGCGTCGACCTCTACGTTGTCGTACAGGCCGCTCCCTTCGCCGCGCGTCCCGACCATCACCCAGACGTCCTTCGCGCCGGTCGGCACGGAGATCGTCTCCTCGTAGGAGCCGGAGTCGTCGAGCTCGCGCGTGACCGACGCGTCGCTCCCCCAGGTCCCTCCGGACTCGCGCCAGGCGATCGGCGCGCCGAACTTCACGATCAACGCAGGGATCCACACCGGGCCCGGGAGCCAGCGCGGCGACGGCGGGAGATTCTGCCCTTCGAACCGCACGATGATCCGTCCGGTGCCGGCCGGCAGGGCGCGGTGGAGCTGCACGACGCCCGGCGCGATGTCGCCGTCCATGTCCGCGCCCGTCGCGCTCATTGGATACGCGAAGTAGCCGTAGTCGAAGCCGGCCTTCCCGCCGGCGGGGAGCTCCCGGATCGCACGACACGCGCCCATGCCGCGCGCGGCGATGGCGCTCTCGAACGGCTTCTGCGCCTCGGGTGCTTCCTTGACGATCGCCGAGCGGAGCGCCGACACCATCACGTTCCACGAAGGATCGTTCGTCGGGAGGATCTGCAGCGCGAGCAGCACCGCGCGATCGAGCTTCGGGCGGGCTGACTCGGGGAGCGACTTCCGCGCCTCCCACAGAGCGCCCGAGAGCGGCAACGAGTCGTGGTGCGGCTCGCCCGCGAGGCGATCGGGACAGCGGTGCACCTCGTCGAGGTCGCGGATCGCGGAGTCGCCTCCCGCGTACTCACCGACCCTTCCGTCACCGGTGATCGCGCTCGCGAAGTAGTCGGCCAGGCCCTCGTGGATCGAACCGGCGATCGGGGTCGCGCCGTCTTCGTCGAGGTGCAGCGCGAACCCGAGCTTCGCCGTCGTGTCGACGACCGCGTGACCGAGCTCGTGATAGACGACGTCGCCGTCGTACGCGTAGTCGGTCTTCTGTCCTTGTCCGAAGAAGAGCGCGTCGGTGTCGACGCCCCACAAGAGCGAGCCGAACGAGTCGGGTGCGGGTGAGTAGAACGCGTTGTCGAACGGCTGGAGCGCGCACGTCGTACAGGCGAGCTTCGAGCGCGGCCCCTCGTTCCAGCTCGGTGGCAGGCGCACGTTCGCGACGACGCGCAGCGGCACCGACTGCGGACGGAGCGACGCGAGGCCGATGCCCGAGAACCATCCGAGAGCGCGATCGACGTGGTAGGCGATCGAGGTCTCCGACAACGGATCATCGGCCGCGCTGTCGCTCGCCGGACGCGGCGGGAGGAAGTCGCCCGACGCGTCGGCAGTGGCCGCGTGCGCCAGGTCGCAGACGTGCATCGCGATCGTGCCGCCGAGCCCGTCCACCTGTCGCACGGTCTTGTTGTCGACGCAGGACTGCGCGATCCACTTCGGCGTCGCGAGCGACGTGGCACCGTCGGCGAGCGAGGCGATCGCGACCTTTCCGAGCGACGAGACCGCGGGGTTCGGCGCGAACGCATGGACGAGCTTGGCGCGGCGCGCGAGATCTCCGCGGAAGAGCACCTTTCCGGTCGTGGCGTCGACGACGGCCACGGGGCGCACGGGGAGCGCCGCGGGCACAGGCGCCACGACCATCCACGCGAGCCGGAGCGCACCGGCCATCGGAACGAGGGCGAGCCGCGCGGACGGCGCCACATACGCGAATCTCCCTATTCGCGCGCCGCCGCGCGATGCAGACGCCGCGGCGGCCGCGGCGTCGAGCGTGGCCACGATTGCGCTCGGAGCGCGCTCGTCGGCGTGCAGGCTCGCGAGCGATGGCATCCCATCGGCGTCGACGAGCACGCGCGCACCGCGCCCCTCGACGACGAGACCGCCGACGCGCTGTTCGAAGGCGACCACCCGGCTCCCGTCGTCGCGCAGCGTCACCGCGGTCCGTGCGAGGGCGATCGACGCGCCGAGGCCGGGGAAGTGCGTTGCGAGCGCGCGGCGCGCGATCGCCTCCGCGTCGGCGTCGCCTTCGACGATCGCCTTCGGACCGAGCGCGCCCTCGACGATCCGCGCACCGCCCGACGAGCGAGGTCCGACGCTCGGCACCGCGGCCGCACCCGCGCGGAGCGGCGCGATCGCCAGCGACGACAACATCAAGGACGCTGCGAAGACACTCCGGGCGATGGACACGGTGGCGCACAGTAGCACTCGCCTCCTCCATGTCGCCCGGTTCACGCGGCGGGGACGCCCCCACCTGATCCTTCACCGGGGTTGCGCCCCGAGCGACGAGGTCGTGAGGCCCGCGCCCCCATGAATGCGGACGGCGGCTGACGATCGAGCATCGCGAGCCCGCCGTCGCGTATCCTCCGGGGCGTGACGGGGGGACCGCTGATCACGGACGAGATGCGGACGTTGCTCCGCTTGAGCGAGGAGCTCGAGCGCGAGCCGACCATCGATGGCGTCTTGCAGCGCCTCGTCGAAGGCACCGCGACGTTGCTCGGGGTCGGGCACGTCTCGGTGCGCCTCCTCGACGCGACGCGGACGCTGCTGCTCACCCACGCGCGCGCGGGTGATCCGTTCCACCACAACAAGACCTTCGAGTTCGTGATGGGCGAAGGGCTCGTCGGCTGGGTCGCGAAGAACGGCGCGCCCCTCTGCCTCGAGGACGCAGAGCTGGACGAGCGCTTCGCCCCGCGCCCTGATCAGACGAAGCCGATTCGCTCGTTCGTCGCTGTGCCGCTCCTGGATCAAGGCACCTGCATCGGCGTGTTGAGCGCGGCCGACGGGGCGGCGAATCGCTTCGGCGAAGCGCACCTCGCGCTCCTCGGGCTCGTCTCCGGAGTGCTCGGTCCGCAGGTCCGTTACACACGTCTTCGCCGTCTCGCGGCGCCCGACATGTTGACGGGCGTGGTCCCTGAAGAGCGTCTCGGCGACGTGCTCGACGCGCGCGAGGGTGTCCCCACCATCGAGCCGCTCTCGGTCGCACACGTCGACGTCGACGGCTTCAAGAAGCTCGAGGCGCGCCTCGGCAAAGGGTTCGGGAACGACTTGCTGAAGAGCGTCGCCGAGACGCTCTCCAATGTCCTACGACGATCCGATCCGATCGTTCGCCTCGGCGGCGACGACTTCCTCGCCGTCATGCCGGGCGTCTCCCTCCCGACCGCGGTGAAGATCGCGGAGCGGGTCTGTCGGTCGGCCGAGTCGCAGCTGATCGCGCCGCGCGCGAACGTCGACCGGCTCACGGTCTCGGTCGGCGTCGTCGAGCGCGAGCGCGGCGAGACGCGGGCGCAGCTCTTGTCGCGTGCGTCATCGGCGCTCGACGAGGCGCGTCGACGCGGAGGCAATCGCGTCGAGACGGCGTGACGTACGTGGTTCGTGCCATCATCCCGCTCGCATGTCCGCCGTCCTCCGCGCCGTCCCGCTGAACGCGATCCAGACCGCTGCCCCCACATACGACGCGTTCGTCGTCGTCGCGCCCGCCCCGATCACCCCCTATCTCGGATCGCTCGGCCCCGGTCACGGCGCCATCGAGAACGCCATCGCGATCGACGCCGCGCTGACCAAAGGCGCGCGCGCGCCCGTCGTGATCCCTGCGCAGAACGCGCCTGGCGGTCGCGTCGTCCTCGCGTCGTACGGCTCCGGCCAGTCCGCTACGCACGACATCGAAGACGTGCGCCTCGTGGCAGAGGCGACGCTCGCCGCCGTCGCGCGCGCGGTGGAGGCCGGCGCCACACGGCCGCTGGTCCTCGCCATCCCGCCACACGGCGTGCACGCCGCGCGCTTCGCGCACACGGTGGAGGTGGCCGCGCTCGCCGCGCTCGGTAGCCAGTGGACGCCCCTCGAGGCGCGTGAGGCCGGGAAGGTCCCGCGCGTCGCGGAGTCCATCGGCATGGTGGGACTGTCCGAGGAGCGCGCGCGCTTCGTCGACGCCGTCGAGGTCGGGCGAAAGCTCTGTCGCGACATCGCCGGCACGGAGCCCGAGCGCATGGCACCGCTCCGCGTAGCGCAGCTCTGCGAGGAGGCGTTCGCGGGTACGTCGGTGCAGGTCGAGATCGAGCGTGACGTCACCGCGTATCCTCTGCTCGCTGCCGTCGCGCGCGCATCGATGACCGTGGAGCGGCACCGCCCCTGCGTCGCGCGGCTTTTCTGGTCGTCTCCCGGAGAGGTGAAGCGGACCATCGTCCTCGCGGGCAAAGGTGTCACGTACGACACCGGCGGCGCAGATCTCAAGACCGACGGCGCGATGGCCGGCATGTCGCGCGACAAGGGGGGCGCCGCCGCGGTCGCAGGTCTCGTGCGCGCAATCGCTGCGCTCGCTCCCCCCGGTCTACGCGTCGTCGGTCTCCTCGGCCTCGTGCGCAACTCGATCGGCGAGGAGTCCTTCGTGAGCGACGAGATCATCCGCTCGCGCGCCGGCGTCCGCGTCCGCATCGGGAACACCGACGCCGAGGGACGGCTGATCCTCGCCGATCTCCTCGCCGAGGCACGCGAGCTCGTGGAAGGCGCGCCCGACCCCACGCTCCTCTCCGTCGCGACGCTCACCGGTCACGTCTACCGCGCGCACGGTCCCTACGTCGGCATCCTCGGCAACGCTCCTGCGCGCACGCGCGGCGAGGTCGACGCGCTCGATGCGCTCGGCGAGTCGTGGGGGGAGCCCTTCGAGCGTTCGCGCCCACGCCGCGAGGACTACGCCCTCGGCGCCCCCCGCTCGTCCGCCGAGGACGTCGTCTCCGCGAACAGACTCGCCTCCGTGAACACGCCGCGCGGCCACCAGTTCCCGTTCGCATTCCTCGACATCGCCGCCGGCCTTCGCGGTGGAACACTCCCGTTCATGCACCTCGACATCGCCGGCGCTGCGGTCGATCCGCCCGACTGGCAGTTCGGCAGGCCCACGGGCTCGCCGATCATCACGTTGAGCGCTTGGCTCGACCAACCCCGCTGATCCGCGCCCCTTTCGCGGTCTAAATCAGCGATCTCGATTCTCGAACTCGGCGTACCTGATCGATTGAACACGGAGGCACGGAGGCGCGGAGGCTCGAGAGTCTGCCGATCGCGACGCTTCGAGGCCTGACCCCAGAGACCGTTCCTCGATGCAATCGCCGGCGAGACATGGCTGGGTGCGCGCGGCAGCACTTCACGGACCTCCGTGCCTCCGCGTCTCCGTGTTCAATCCGAGCGTTCGAGAATCACGCTCGGACATCTAGGCGGTCGGGGCTGCGGCTTGCGGCAGGACGGCTGCGAAGTCCTTTGCGAAGCGCTCTTCGTATTGGTTCAAGAGCTCCTGCACGCGCTCGTGGGTGGGGGCGCGGACAGCGAGGCCGACGTGGTGCTCGTGGTCTTGCATGCGCCAGACGATCTCGGGATCGACGTAGGCGGACGTGTCGGGGTGTTCCTGCCGCGAAAGGGTCACGATCAAGCCGCCATAGTCGGAGCGGCGGGTCGGCGCGCGATAAGGGATCTCGCCCTGCGAGATTTCGATCTTCGCCCACTCGCGCCAGAGGTTCACGCCCGTCGTCGCGTCGACGAGATCGGAGATGTGGACGCCGCCGACGCGTGCCGCGGTCTCGAGGAAGTAGACGGAGCCGTCGGCGTGGGCGCGGATGAACTCCGTGTGGGTCACGCCGCGGACGATGCCGAGCTCTTTGATCACGCTCTGGTGCGCGTCGAGCATTTGCTTCTCGAGGGCGCTGCCGCGGGGGACCGTGCCGGTCGCGAAGATGCCGCCGCCCTGCGCGATCTGCAGGAGCGGCCTTCGGTACTGGTGGCACTCGGCGAAGACGATCTCCTTCTCCCAGGTGATCGCGTCCACATGGAAGATGTCGCCGGGCGTGAACTTCTCGAGGAGGTAGGTCGATTGGTCGTCGCCGAGCGCGGCGAGCGCGCTCCAGACCTCTTCGGGCGCGTGCATCTTCTTGATGCCCGACGACGACGCCTCCGAGCGAGGCTTGAGGAGCCAGGGCGCCGGCACGTCCTTCATGTACTGCTCGACCCGCGGGTGGTGCACGACCGAGACGAACTCGGGGACGGGGATGCCACGGTCCTTCGCGCGGGCGCGCATCGCGAGTTTGTCGCGGAAGTAGCGCGCGGTCGTCTCGCCCATTCCGGGGATGCGCAGGTGCTCGCGGAGATGCGCGACCACCTCGACGTCGTAATCGTCGAGCGGCGCGATGCGCTGGATGTCGTGCGTCCGCATCATGTAGGCGACGGCGTTCACGACCGCCTTGCGGTGGGTCATCTGCGTCCCGGCCGGGAGGGCGAACACCACGTCGATCGACTCTCGGACCCAGGGCTTCGAGAGGAGCGGCTCGAGCGTCAGGAGCAGAACTTTGCACCCCTCCCTCTTGCACTGGTCGATGAAGTCATTTCCTTTGAAATAGCTCGCAACGCAGAGGATCGTGAGGTTCGACGTGCCGGCAGGATGGGGCGTGCTCACAGTGCCGGAAACGTATCACAGTGCTAGTCTGCGCCTGCTTTCACATGCGCGTCCGCGCATCGCCCCCTCCTCGTGATGGAGAGGGCACGCGGACGCTTCGGAGGACGCATGGCTCGTCTCGCTTTCCTTGGACTCGGTGTGTTCGCAGTGCTCGGGGTCGCCTGCTCCGCGGGCAACGAGAAGGAGAGCGGAGGGACGCTCACCCCCGACACGGGCGTGTCCGGAGACGACACCTCGGTCCCGGGTGACGACAGCGACGTCCCCGTCGACTCGGGCACCGGCATCAGTACCGACGCCGATCTGAGCGACGTGCCGATCGTCCCGGTGAACGATCCCGCGACGTGCGAAGAAGCCGCGTCCGCGAAGGCGTACGTCGGCTGCGACTTCTGGCCGACGGTCACCGGGAACATCGTCTGGTCGATCTTCGACTACGCGGTCGCCGTGGCGAACGCGGGCGCGAACGACGCCGAGGTCGAGGTGACGGGTCCGAACTCGGTGAGCCAGAAGGTCACTGTTCCGGCCGGCGGACTGCAGACCATCTATCTGCCCTGGGTCCCCGCGTTGAAGGGCGCCGACACGAACGAGTGCGGCGTCGCGACGCCGCTGCCCGGCTCGGTCCTCGCAAGGAAGAGCGCGTACCACCTCGTCTCCTCGCGGCCCGTCACGGTCTATCAATTCAACGCGCTCGAGTACAAACCCGCCGGCGGACCGGCGGGCAAGGACTGGAGCATGTGCCCCGGCACGACGACGAAGTGCGCGTCGCAGGGCAACAAGCCGATCGGCTGCTTCTCGTACTCGAACGACGCGTCACTGCTCCTGCCGAGCACTGCGATGACCGGCAACTACCGCGTGACCGGCATCCACGGCTGGTCGGTGGCGGCGACGATCCTCACGCCCGCGCGCGACGTCATGGGCTCGTACGTCGTGGTCACCGCGACGCAGGACGCGACGAAGCTCCTCTTCAAGGTCGGCAAGACCGGCAAGATCCTCGCGGGCGGCACCGAGATCGCGGCGAAGAACCCCGGCGAAACCCTCGAGATCATGCTCGACGCGGGCGACGTGGTCGAGCTCGTCGGCGAATCGAAGGTCACCTCCGACCTGAGCGGCTCCCTGGTCACGGCCGACAAGCCCGTGCAGGTGCTCGCCGGGATCCCGTGCATCAACAACCCGCTCACCACGACCGCGTGCGATCACATGGAAGAGTCCGTGTTCCCCGCGGAGACGCTGGGGAAGGATTACTTCGTCACCGTCCCGACCGCCCCTTCGGGCAAGCCGGTCGCGCACTCCGTCCGCATCTACGGCAACCGTGACGCGACGAAGCTGACCTACGCCCCCGCGAAGCCCGCCGGTGCGCCGGACACCATCAACGCCGGCGACGTCGTCACCATCCCGAACGCGACCGGCGACTTCCGCGTGACCGGGGATCACGAGTTCGCGGTCGGGTCCTTCATGCAAGGTGGGTCGAAGGTCGATCCGCTCACGGGCAAGGGCGATCCTGCGATGTCGTTCTCCACCTCCAGCGAGCAGTACCGCCGGAAGTACATCTTCCTCGCGCCCATGGACTACGACGTGAGCTACGCGGACGTCGTGATTCCCGACGGCACGGCGGTAAAGATCGACGGCGTCAACGTGCCGGCCGGAACGAAGATCGGCGCGACCGGCTACAGCATCGCGCGCGTGAAGCTCGGGGCCGGGAAGAGCGGCGCGCACGAGCTCGTGTCGTCGAAGCCCGTCGGCCTCCAGGTCATGGGGTACGGCTCCTACACGAGCTATCAGTACCCCGGTGGCTTGAACCTCACGGCGATCGCCGAGCCGCCCCCGAAGTAATCGGCGATCCGCGACTCCGCGCCGGCGCGTGCCTCACGAGGGCCGCGCCGGTGGTCGGTGCTAGGCTGAGCATCGACCGCGTCGCGCGCGATGCGCGGAAAGAGGTGCTGCATGCTTCGCTTCGCCACGCTCGTCTCGTGTGCCGCGCTCGTCCCGGTCCTCGCGCTGGCGTGCTCCGCGAGCACCGACAAAGAGAACGGAACCCTCCATCCGAACGGCGGCGACGCCGGAGATGGTGACGGGGGCGGC
>JBKJQC010000521.1:0-5762 GCA_046593995.1 Polyangiales bacterium | reverse complement strand
CGCGTTCGACACCATCTACGCCGAGGCGCGCCGTCGCTACCTCGAGGGACTCTCGCTCGATCTGCGCGCCGTCTCTGCCCGCCTCCCGCGCGCCGAGGTCGACGCCATCGAAGGTCTGATGCCGGCGATCGCGCTCGATCAGCGCGCCCTCGCGCGCTCGCCTCGATCGACCCTCGGCACCGTCACCGAGATCACCGATCACCTGCGCATCCTCTACGCCCGCGTCGGCGTCCCGCACTGCCCGATCTGCGGCGAGATCGTCCGCGCGGAGACGCCGCAGGAGATCGTCGACGCGATCGTCACGAGACCGGTCGGGACGAAGGTGGTGCTGCTCGCGCCCGTCGCGCGCGGCGCGGTCGATCCGCGCCCGATCCTCGAAGAGCTGCGCAAGGACGGCTGGGTGCGCGCGCTCGTCGGCGAGACGATGGTCGATCTCGGCGATGAGCTTCCGAGGAGCTTCGGACGCGGCCCGTTCGACGTCGACGCGGTGGTCGACCGACTCGTCGTGAAGGAAGGGCTCCGCGGCCGGGCGAGCGACTCGGTCGAGTCGGCGCTGCGCGTCGGGAGCGGGAAGCTCCGCCTCCAGCTCGACGTCGCGGGCGAGAGCTTCACCACGTGGCACTCGCAGCGCTTCGCCTGTGAGAAGGACGACTTCACCTTCCCGCCGATCGAGCCCGCGCTCTTCTCGTTCAACGCGCCATCTTCCGGCGTGAGCGGCGCGTGCCCCGACTGCGAGGGCCTCGGCGTGCGCACCCTCGCGACCGAGCGGACCATCGTCCCGGATCGCGCACGCACCCTCCGCGAAGGTGCGATCGTCGCGTGGGGAGCGCCGCGCAGCGTGGCCTACGCGCTCGAGCTCAAGCGCGCGATGGACGCAGTCCCCGGCCTCGAGGCCGACGTCGCCTACGAAGAGCTGCCGGAGGGCGCGCGCGAGGGGCTCCTCCACGGGGCGGGAACCGGGAAGAAGAAGTTCGCCGGTGTCATCGCCTGGATCGAGACCACGCTGCAGGGCGAAGGCGAGGACGACGAGGTCGAACGCGACGTTCACGCGCTCGACGTCCTCCGCGAAGAGGTCCCCTGTGCGATGTGCGGCGGCGCCCGGCTGAGACGCGAGGCCCTCGCCATCACCATCGACGGTCGCTCGATCGCGGACGTCTCGCGCGTGTCGCTCACCGAAGCGCGCAGCGTCCTCGCATCGAGCGCCATCCCGGAGCGCATGGCCGGCGTCGCGCGTCCGCTGATCGAAGGAGCCCTCCAGCGGCTCGACGCGCTCGTCGAGGTCGGCCTCGGGTACCTCGCGATCGATCGCGCGACGTCGGCGCTGAGCGCCGGGGAGGCCGAGCGCGTACGCATCGCGACGCAGATCGGGGGCGGCCTCCGCGGCGTCCTCTACGTCCTCGACGAGCCCTCGCGCGGACTGCACCCCCGCGACACCGCGCGCCTGCTCGCCACCTTGGACAAGCTGCGCGCCCTCGGGAGCACGGTGCTCGTCGTGGAGCACGATCTCGCGATCGTCCGCGCGGCCGATCACGTCATCGACGTCGGTCCCATCGCCGGCGCGGGCGGCGGGCACATCGTGGCGTTCGGTCGACCGGAAGAGATCGCGCGCGATCCTGCGAGCGTCACCGGCCCTTGGCTCTCGGGCGAAACGCGGCTGCCGCGCGTGCAGCGTCGCACCGGCGAAGGCGCGCTGCGGCTCGAGGGCGTGACGCTGCGAAACCTCCGCGACGTCGACGTCGAGATCCCCCGCGGCACGCTGGTGGCGATCACCGGGCCGAGCGGCAGCGGCAAGACCTCGTTGATCCTCGACGCGCTCGTCCCGGCGTTGCGCGCGGCGATCGACGACGGCGTCCTCCCGCGGCACGTGCGCGCGCTCGCCGGACACGAGGGGATCGAGCGCGTCGTCGCCATGGATCAGGCGCCGCTCGGCCGGTCTCTGCGCTCGACGCCCGCGACCGCGACTGGCGTGATGCCGAAGCTGCGCGAGCTCTTCGCCGCGCTCCCGGACGCGAAGCGCCGCGGCTACAAGGCGGCGCGCTTCTCCGCAAACGTGAAGGGCGGGCGCTGCGAAGCCTGCCTCGGCGAAGGCGTCGTGCGCGTCGACATGCGCTTCCTCCCGGACGTCACCGTGCCCTGCACCGTGTGCAAGGGCGCGCGCTACGACCGTGAGACGCTGGAGGTTCGCTTCAAGGGGATGTCGATCGCCGACGTCCTCGCGACCAGCGTCGACGACGCGCAGCGCTTCTTCGAGAGCGTCCCGGCGATCCGCGAGCGCCTCGACGCCATGCGCTCGGTGGGCCTCGGCTACCTCGCGCTCGGACAGCCGTCGCCTACGCTCTCCGGCGGCGAGGCGCAGCGGGTGAAGCTCGCGCGCGAGCTGCACGGACGACGCGCCGAGGCGACCGTGTACGTGCTCGACGAGCCGACGACCGGACTGCATTCCGCCGACGTTGCCGTACTGCTCGACGCGCTCGTCGCGCTCCGCGATCAAGGGAGCACGCTCATCGTCATCGAGCACGACGTCGCGCTCGTCTCGCGCGCCGACTGGGTGATCGATCTCGGCCCCGACGCCGGTGAAAACGGTGGCCGGATCGTCGCCGCCGGCACGCCGGAGGTAATCGCGCGTACTGCCGCGAGCGCCACCGCGGGCCCTCTCGCCACGCAGCTCGCGGCCGATGGCGCCCCTACGACGCAAGGGTGACGACGAAGGGCTGATCACCTCGCGCTCTGCCGTTCGTGATAAGGGGCCCCCATGCCCCTCACCGGCGCCGCCGCCCGCGAGCTCCGCGCGCTCGCCCACCCGCTCTCACCGGTCGTCCACGTCGGCAAGAGCGGCGTGACGAAGACGATCCTCTCCGCGGTCACGCAGGCCCTCCTCGATCACGAGCTGATCAAGGTGAAGATCCTCCCGGAGTCGCCGGTCGATCGAAAGATCGCCGCCGGCAAGCTCGCTTCGTCGACCGCGTCGGATGTGGTGCAGGTGATCGGCCGCGTGGTGACGCTCTACAAGCCGCGCCCGAAGAAGCAGACGATCAAGATCCCCAAGGGCTACACGGCCCCCTCCCCCATCTCTCGCGCGCAGGACGAAGACGAAGAAGAGTGAGCTGGCACTCTGCGTCCTTCAGCCTGCCGTACCGAACACCGCCTTTTCGCCGCCATCTGATTGAACACGGAGGCACGGAGGCACGGAGGTTCGTGAGTGCTGCCGCGCGCGGGCCATGACGTCCTGGCCGCTTACTACGGCCGCTGATGAGCCGGCACCTCACGGGAAGCGACGGCGGGCGTGAGCTGCACGGAGCGATCGGTAGACCGCTCAGACCTCCGTGCCTTCGTGCCTCCGTGGTTCTTCTCGGAACACGCGAGGCGCGCGCGCGCGAGACGGCGGCGCTGCCATGCGCGCGATCAGCGCAGGGGCACGAGCATCGCGCCGTGCTCGCCGAGCGAGGCGACGGCGACGTCACCCGCGAACGAGAGATCGTGGGCGCCGTGTCCGTTGGTCTCGATCGAGCGGACCGAGCGTGCGCTGTTCGTGTCGATCACGACGAGCTTGCGCGCGCCCGACGACACGACGGCGCGGTCCCCCGCGGTCCTCGGTCACCTCGCGATCGAGCTCTTGCCGCCGGGCTTCATCGCCCATCGCCTCGGCGCGCTCAACACCACCACGACGCATCACGCCCTCCATCACCTGCGTCCGGGCACGAATTTCGGCCTGTATTTCACGGTGTGGGACCGCGCCTGCGGAAGCACGGACCCGACGTACGTCGCGTCCTTCGAGCGAACGCAATCGTCTTCCGGTATCGTCTCCAGTGCGCGCGCTCGCCCGACCCTGGACCATGCCCCCCGATTCGACGACTGCACGGGTGTGGATCATCGACGACACCGCGTTCGACCGCGAGCACACCGCGCGCGCGTTGCGGGCTCGCTTCGACGTCGAGACGTTCGACCACGCGACCGTCGCGATCGAGCGACTGGCACAGGCCGACGCGCGGCCCGACGTGATCGTCGTCGACTGGGTGATGCCGAACATCGACGGCGAGGCCTTCTGCCGATTCGTGCGCAGCCACGTCGCGTGCCAATCGATCGCGCTCCTGGTCATCACGGCGGACAACGAGCGGAACACGGTGCTCTCGGCGCTCGCGTGCGGCGCCGACGACTTCGTACGCAAGCCGTACGACGCGGCCGAGCTCATCGCGCGCGTGACGACGCTCGCACGCAGTCGACAGAGCGAACGTGCGCGCGAGGGGACGCTCCGCGAGCTCGCGCAACTACAGAAGCTCACGGCGAAGCTCGCCACGTCGGTGCGAACCGAGGACATCGCGGCGGTCGCCCTCGAGCACTTCTGCGAGGAGCTCGGCGCAGAAGGGGGCAGCGTCTCGATCGTGCGAGACGGTCAGCTCGAGATCCTGCAGGCGCGCGGCTTCGATCCGGAGTTGATCCGACGCTTCACCACGATGTCGCTCTCCGATCGCCTCCCGGTGACCGACGCGGTCCGTGAGAACCGCTCGATCTGGATCGATTCGCCCGAAGCGCTGCGACGCTCCTATCCGAGCGTCGCCGCTCTGCTAGAGGAGCCTCGTCGGTACGCGCGCTGGGCGGCGATTCCGCTGCGCGGAGCGAGCCTTCCGGTCGGCGTGCTCGGCTTCGCCTTGCCCGACGGAGCGGGCTTCACCACCGCCGAGCGTGCGGCGTTCGAGCGGCTCGCCGCGATCACCGGGGCTGCGTTCGACCGAGCACGTCTCTACGACCAGGAGCGCAGCGCGAGAGAGCGCGCTCTGGCGACCGCCCAGTTCGGCGAGGAGCTGGTCGCGATCGTCAGCCACGATCTGAGAAACCCGCTCGCCGCCGTGTCGATCTTGCTCGACGCCGCGTCCCTGGCGCCGGATCTCGCGTTCACGCAGGAGGTTGCGGTCCGCGCGCAGCGCCCGGTGACGCGCATGCGTTTGATGATCGACCAGCTCCTCGATCTGACGCGCGTGCGGCTCGGCGCCGGAATCGTGGTGTCGCGTCGCCCGGCGAGTATCGCGGTCATCGCAGCCGACGTCGCGCGCGAGACGCAGACCGCTCGACCGGGCCTGGAGGTGAGCGTCGCCGTCACCGGCGATGCGACCGGCGAGTGGGATCCGGAGCGCCTCGAGCAGCTCCTCACGAACGTCGTCACCAACGCGGCGCAGCACGGAACCCCCGGCGCGCCCGTACGGATCGTCGTCACCGGCGACGTCGACTGCGTGTCGATCGCCGTTCACAACAAGGGCACGCCGATTCCGCCCGACACGCTCACGCGCGTGTTCGAGCCGTTCCAGCGCGAATACACGCACGACCGCGAGGGCCTGGGTCTCGGCCTCTACATAGCGCGCGAGATCGCGCACCGCCACGGCGGCACGATCGCCCTCACGTCCACCGAAGCCGGCGAGACGACCGTCGAGCTCGTGCTCCCGCGCGCGTGACGGTCCGATCGCCAGTCACGACGTCATGCGGACGATCGCTTCTTCGAGCACCAAGAGCGGCGGCCGCTTCGAGCCCTTGAGCGCGAGGTCGGCCTCTGCGAGGACGGCGATCGCGCGTTCGAGCTCGCCGGGGCGGAAGCGCTTGACCTGCGACGCGACGTCGTGCGCCTTGAACGGCGGGAATCCCGCGCCCTTCGCGGCGTCGTTCACCGTCAGGCCCGCCTCGAGGAGCGCGCGCAGCTTGAGCAGCTTGCGCATCGACGAGGCGAGAAGCCCGTGGAGCGGCAGGCCGCGATCGCGCGCGTCGAAGTTCTCGTT
>JBKJQC010000394.1:0-8671 GCA_046593995.1 Polyangiales bacterium | reverse complement strand
TCACCTCGTCGACCGCGTGCTGCCCAACGTGCCGATCCGCCAGTGGGTGCTCTCGCTTCCGTTCGACCTACGTGCGCTCGCAGCGAAGCACCCCGCGCTGGTCTCCGCGATCGATCGGATCCTGTTCCGCGAGGTCGAGCGGTGGATGCAGCGGAGCGCGGGGCCACGAAAGGGCCGCGCCGGCTCCGTCACCTTCGTCCAACGCTTCGGCGGCTCGCTCAACCTCCACGTGCACTTCCACGTCCTCTTCCTCGAGGGGCTCTTCACGCGAAACGCCGGCGAGCCTCCCGCCTTCCATGCCGCGTTCGCGCCCACGCGCACCGATCTCCTCGAGGTCCTCGGCCGCGTCCGAGTCGCGGTCGAACGATGGGTCGCCGCGCACGGTCTCGCACGCGCCGGCGCCGACGCCGACACCGATTCCGAGACCGAGACCGAGACCGAGGCGCTCGACGGATGCGCCAACGCCGCGATTCAACGCGGGCTCTTCGAAGGCCTCCCAGGCAAATCCACGCCGACGAACGGCACCGATCACGACCCGGATCTGCCAGCCGGCGTGGTGGGCGGCTCCGTCGCCATCGACGGCTTCAACCTACACGCTGCCGTCCGCGTCGGTGCCGACGAACGTATCAAGCGATCGAACGAGGAGCTACTCCGAGAGAACGAGGGCGGGGGATCACGACGGGGAGCGAGGCCCTACACCGCGCGAGTTCATCGACATCGGCCTTCGTGTCTCGAATGCGGTAAGCCTTCGCGTTCTTCTCCGTCGCCATCTGCAGGTAGTGCAGGGCGTGGCATGCGGCGAAGCTGGGCTGCGTTAGGGCGCTAAGGTACTGATATACAGCCCAGTCTGCGCGCCCCTGCGCGGCGAATGCTTCGGCAAAGGCAACGCGACGATCGTCCTCGGTCACGTTGGGTCACGTTCCTCGCTCGAACTTGATGGCTCCGCCCCAGCGCCACCCCTTTGGAAGCCTGGACGGGTCGTGCTTTGCCGCCTCGAACTCCTCGGGCGTAACCTCCGCGACCACCGTCGGGTACGGAACGTCCTGGGTCGGCGAGAACGCAAAGGGTGTGACGCTTCCGGTGGCAACGGTGGCGACGTTCACCTCGAGCAGCTTGATGGGCTCCGTCGCAGACGATTCGTTGTCGCCGATGACCCGCCACACCTCGGTCAGGTGAGGCTCGACCGCGAAGTGGGCCTCCACGAGGGCCTTGGCGACGCTGTCCTTGTTCGGCATTTACCTGGCTTTATAGCCCGAATCTTTTAGCACGAAGCGGGCCATCGGTACTGCGCAAGCCCACCAGCTCGCCGAGTTGCGCAACACACCGCCGGAGACACTGCCGTTGAAGAGAGCGCGGTGGCCGAAACCGACACGACGCCCACGGACACCGGGAGTGCAGACACGCCCGTCACCGACACCGGTGACACCGGCCGGCCGCTCTGTGTGATCGGAGCTGCGAAGCTGAACCAGTGCCAGTTGAAGTGAGGCCGAAGACCCATGAAGCTCGAAATCGAAATTTCTCGCCGCGCCCTCTACGCGCTCGCCACGGCCTCTGCCGTGGGCCTCGCTGCGATCTACGGCCTCCGCGCGCACGCCGAGCCCATGCCGCCGGTGCCCGCCGACGTGAGCAGCGGCGACACGCTCACCGCCGCCATGCTCAACCAGCAGCTCGCGGCGACGCGCGCGCTGGTCAACCAGATCGGCGATCCGAAGTGCCCCCTCGGCTACACGCAGGACACGACGCTCACGACGTTCGTCGACTGCAAGAAGGGCAGCGACGAGGTCGTCAAGGTCGGCAGCGGCGGCGCGGCGTTCTGGATCGATCGCTACGAGGCGAGCGTGTGGTCGGACGCGGCGGCGACGGCGACGCAGTACGGAAAGACGGGCGACGACTATCCGGGGACCTTCGCAAAGAATGGCCAGTGGACGGTGCCGCTCTACGCCGTCAGCAAGACCGGGGTGCCACCGAGCGCGAGCCTCACGTGGTTTCAGGCCATCGAGGCGTGCGGCACGTCGGGCAAGCGCTTGCCGGACGGGCAGGAGTGGCTGCGCGCAGCGCGCGGAACGACCGACGGATCTGGCTGCAACGTGAGCACCACGGTCGCGCGCAACACCGGCGGCGGCGCGACCTGTCGAAGCTCCTCGGGTGCGGAGGACATGATCGGCAACGTGTGGGAGTGGACGAACGAGTGGTATGCGGGGCTCGGCAACGCGACCACGAGCCTGACGTGGCCGGACGCGACGTACAACGGCGACGGCATGTGGAACATCACGTCGAGCGCGTACCACAGCGCCGCTCCGGTCGTTGGTCTTCCTGGCGCGGCCCTCCGCGGTGGCAGCTTGGGGAACGGTTCGCGGGCCGGGCTCTTCGCCCTGTTCCTGGAGAACGCGCCCTCGTACTGGGTCACGACCCTCGGGTTCCGCTGCCTCCTCCCACGCTAATCTCGGTGATTCGGGTATTGGGTGCTCGGTCATTCTGAATTCTCGGTCTTTCTCGGTTTCACTCGATGCGGCGCATCCGCATCGCTCCGCAAAAACTTGGCACACCACGCTCGGAGCCGAGCGAAACACGCAAGCCCCCGCCGGCCAGACGGTTCGCCCGTCCCCGGCGTGGGCGATCTTTGGCCGTGCGTTCATTCCGTCGTTCTCGCTTCGAGGTGAGCGGCGCGGCCGCGGGAGCGCCGCTGCATGGACGCGTCGGCCTCGGCGAGAAGCCCGTTCAACTTGGCGTGGAGATCCTGCTCGCAGCCGAACCCAGACGACCTCGCAAGACCGGCCCCGACCTCGTTCGACGCAACCGTTGGGTAGTGGCTCTTCATCGCCGGCGTTGCGTCGCCGCTGATGGCGCGGGTGACGAGGCCCTTCTTCGCCAGCGCGCGCGAGGTCCTGGAAGGTCCTCCGCATCGCCCGCGGCGTGATGGTCTTCCCTCCGGGTACGGCTCGAGTCGATCATCACAGACGGGCGCGCCAGTATCCCGGTTCTCGGCTGGCATGAGCGACCGCGACGACTTCCACGGTTTCACCGCGCACTTCGAAGAAGACGAGGTAAGGAAACCGTCGAACGACGATCCGACGATAGCGCGCGTCGTCCGGCCACTTCGCGAACGCGTCGGGATACTCGGACACGCGCCAAGGCCTCCTCGATACAGCCCACGAACTCGATATCGAGGCCCGGTCGTTGACCGCCGTACCACCGTGTCGCGGCCTCCAGCTCCTCCTCGGCTTCGGGCAGGACGACGATGCGCAAGTTCATTTCTTGGCGACGTCTCGGAGCAAGCGCGCGCGGACTTCGCTCCACTCGTCGCCTCGGACCGCGCGACCGTCCGCGACCTCGCTTCGTCGGTGAAGCTCTGCCGTCCAAATTTCTGCCCATGCCGGGGTCGGAGCCCCCTCGACACTCTCGATGAGCTCGGCAGCAAGCTGGAGGCGTTCACCCGCGTCGAGTGCCAAAGCCTCTTGCGCGAGCTTGTGCAAAGGAACGGACATGGTGTCTCAAGCTTAGCGCCCACGGCCAAGGGACGGTAGCCCGCGCGCGTCGTCGAACGCGGGCTGCGCGATCATGACGAGAAGTGGTCGGCGCTGCGCACTTGTCCGCCCCGGGGTGACCTGAGTCCGGAGCACCTCGCGGCGCTCGTATCCGCGCCGCCGGCGGCTACGTCAGCGAAAGGCGCGCTCGCCAACGTAGCCCGAACTACGCCGCAATCTCCTCGGGCGTCATCGTCATGACACGAGAGACGCCCCTCCGCTTGCGCCCCGAGTACGAGGCTTCTCGAGAGCGAGCGACGCGAACTTCGCGGATTGGATCTTCTGTAAACACGACCCCGGGGATCGCCCAGATGCGTCTCCCCGAGATCGCTCGCCGGATGATGTCCGCACGCCGAAGTTCACCGAGCAGTCCATCGAGGCTCACGCCGTACTCCCTCGCAAGGGCTGTGCAAAGATCAGCCTTTCGACGTGGACCCCTCGACGGCGCGCTTGTCGCAGAGCGCAGAGCTTCCTCAACGACTCGACGGTCTGCGTCGAGAACCGGCGGGTTATGCTGGGCCGTGTCGATCGCGGTGCTCCTCCCCTTTCGCGATGCGAGCGCCACCATCGGAGAAGCTCTCCGCAGCATCCTCGTCGACGACATCCCGCTCGAGGTCATCGCGATCGACGACGGGTCGCGTGACGGCGGCGCGGACGTCGTTCGCGCCCTCCGCGATCCGCGCGTGCGCGTCCTCCGTACCGACGGCGTGGGCATCGCGCAGGCGATGTCGGTCGGCCTCGCGGCGACGAGCGCGCCGTTCATCGCGCGCATGGACGCAGACGACGTCTCGCTTCCCGGACGCTTCGCTGCGCAGCGGAGAGCACTCGAGACCGCGAGCGTCGTCGGCACCCGCGTCGAAGCGTTCGGCGACGTCGGTGAGGGGACGCGCCGCTACGTCGCGTGGATGAACGGCGTGGTCACGGCCGTGGATCACGCGCGCGAGATCTTCGTGGAGTCACCGCTGTGCAATCCCTCCGTGATGATGCGGCGTGACGCGCTCGTCGCGGTCGGGGCGTTCCGCGAGCCGCCCTGCGGGGGCCCGGAGGACTACGACCTCTGGCTCCGCTTCGACGCCGCGGGGCATCGCATGATCAAGCTCCCCGAGGTGCTCCTCCGGTGGAGACACCACGCCGCGCGCGTGACGCTCCGCGATCCGCGCTACGCCCGCGCGCGCTTTCCGATCATGAAAGCGCCTTGGCTCGCGCGTCGCCTCGACCGACCGTTCGCGATCTGGGGCGCTGGAAAGACGGGCAAGCACCTCGCGCGTGCCCTCGAGGCCGAAGGCCTCTTCCCAGAGCGTTTCCACGACATCGATCCGCGCAAGATCGGCGGCGTCGCGCGCGGTCGACCGATCGTCGACACGTCGGAGCTCGGAGACGCGCTGATCGTGGTCGCGGTCGGCGAGCCCGGCGCGCGCGAGATCGTGCGCGCACAGCTCCTCGCCCGCGGCCGACGCGAGGGCGAACACTTCCTCTGCGCGTCGTGACTACTTCCTGAGCTCCTGCACGGCCGCGTCCCACGCTTCGAGCCGCGTCCGGATGGCGGCGCCGAGCTCGACGACGTCGATCTGCAGGTTGGTCGTGACGAGCGCGATGCGGCGGATCTGCTCCTGCACATCGAGCGCGACGTGGAGCGTCTGCACCTGCGCGCGCGTGCCTTCGATCAACACGAACCCCACGCGCTCGTGCAACGCACCGGTGTTGTAGCCGAAGTGCTGGAAGCCAGTGATGCGCTCCGCCTGCTGCAGCGACACGAGCCACTGAGTCAGCCCGCGCAACACCTCGAGCGCACGGTGCTCGCGACCAGGCGGCGGCAGTCCCCAACGGATCATCAGCGCGTTCTCGGACATCACGGCCTCCAACGGTGGATCATTCATCTAGGCGGGTCAGAGCGAGGTGCCGCCGACGTACGCGTCCTCGAAGTGTCGCAGGTACGCGTCGTACGCGGGGTGCGTCGCGCCCGTCTCCGGCGCGAGCTTGACGAAGATCTCGTCGTACTTGGTGTTCGCCGAGATGCTCAGGTTGTGGGAGCCGCTGAAGATCCGGTATTGCTGCACGCCGCCGAACTTGGCGAAGACGATGAAGGTCTTGTCGTGGATCGGCTTCTGGTGAACGGGGATGCCTGCCGCCTTCAACGCGGCGAGCGCGTTCGGCTCGACGGTGTCGGCCGCGACGAGGATCTTGCAGCCCCCCTGCTTCATCTTCACGAGGCGATTCACGACCGCCATGCGGCTGTCGCGCACGGAGGCCTGCAGGACGCGCACCTCGCACGTCGCATCGATGGTGATGTCGTCGAGCCGGTTGACGACGATGTCCGTATCGAGCTCGGGCGAGACGTAGACGTCGGCCGAGGCTGCGAGCAAGTGTCCGCGCCCGCTCGGCGGATCGTAGTAGTTCCCGCTGCGACGCTGTTGGTAGAGGTCGCCGAGATACGCGAACAGCTTCGTGTAGAGCGGCGCGTCGCCGTAGATGGTGACGGTGTTGTTGAACAGCTTCATGCCGCTCGCGTAGGTCTGGTTCGCCGAGCCGAACCAGACGACGTTCTTCGCGACCTTGCCGTCGGGTGCTTTGGCGTCGCTGAAGACGAAGAGCTTGGTGTGCGAGATCGCGTCGTTCGCGGTCCCGATGCACGCCGAGTTGTTCGAAGCGTTGCAGTAGACCTTGTGTACGAGCTTGTCGAGATACGACGTCTTCGCCGAATCGGTCGAAGCGCCGACGCCCTTGTCGGTCGAGAGCCACACCGCGACCCCGCGCGTCTGCGCATCGAGGAGCGCCTTGGCGACGTAGTCGACCGTGATGCTGTAGATGTGGCCGTCGATGCGCCCACCGGCGGGCACCGAATTGATCAAGCGCGTCAACTCGTCGAGCGCGTGTCGATCGGTGCCGGCTTCGCCGGTGCACGGCTTGTCCGGACGCGTGAAGAAGAACCACGTCGGGTAACCGCCGAGGGTCGCGGTCGCCGTGCATCCCGGGACGAGGACGGCGGGCTGCGGATCGGGTGGAAAAATTGGGTCGCCGCCATCGGGCGGCTCGGACGGCTCGACCGGGACGGGATCCCCGCCGTCGGACGGAGGCTCCGCATCGTTCCCGAGCACGGGCGCATCGGGCGCAGCGCCATCGGCGGCGACCGTCGTGTCCGCGGTCCGCGCATCCTCGACGGACGCATCGACGGCGACGGAGGTCGCGTCTCCCTCGGCGGAGCCGCAGGAGATCGCCGCGAGCGTGGCGAAGGCGAGCCAGCGCATGGAACGCATGTCAGGCCGAGCATAGCGCTCGCCGATCGACGGCGCCGGTCCCGAACGGACAGGCCCTGAACGCCTCAATTCAGGGTGATCGTGTGCTCGCCGCCCGCGGGCGCCTTCACCCACAGCTCTTTCGTCGCGGGGTCGTACGCGAAGCCGCTCGCCGCCCCGTCGAGCGCGACGCGCGTGCCCGAATCCCCGAGGGCCGTCCCATCGAGCTCGACCGACGTGGGCTTCGACTCCGCGCGGATGCGCACGTTCAGGATCCGCGTGGCGCGCGACACCTTCACGGTGCCGACGGACGCGGTGATCGTCGTCGGCTTCGCGTCCTCCTCGTGCATCGTGAACGAGGTCTGCGTCGCCGCAGGCCAGACGAGGATCGTGTGCGTGCCCTTCGAAGCCCCGGTGCCGAGCGCGTTCGCGTCGTCCACGACGTCCATCGGGATGATCGCCCCGCGCTTCACGAAGACGGGGATCCTGATGCGATCGGTCGCGTAGTCGAGGCTCACCTTGCCCGACTGCGCGGCGGCACCCGGCGTCCACCAGTCGTACCACTCGCCATCCGGCAGTTGGACGTCGCGTTTGCCGCTCGCCTCGATGAGCGGCGCGACCAACAGCGCGTCCCCGACCATGAACCGCCAATCGTTCGCCCACGCGGCCTTGTCGCCGACTGGGTGGAGGATGGAGCCGCCCTTCGACCACGCCTCCTCCGAGAGGGAGTACATGAACGGCACGAGCGCGTCGTGCAGCTTCGAGTGGTAGCGATACATCGCGACCGTCTCGTCGACGTGATCGGTGACGGTCCACGGCGTGAGGTTCGCGCGGCCGTGCAGCTGGAAGAACGGCATGAACGCCGACATCGCGGTCCAGCGCGCGAACACCAGCGTGTCCGGCGGGACCCTCACCATCGAGGCGATGTCCTTGTCGTCGAGATCGAGGTACCCGCCGATGTCGGAGCCGACGACTGGGTAACCGGCTGCTGCAGAGATGAAGATGTGATCGAGCGCGTCGATCATTCCGACCCAGTCGCGGCGGTTGTCACCGACCCATGCGACCGGGGCGTGCTCGCGACGCGCGAAGAAGCGCGGCTTGTGGTGGTACGACGCGTCCCACGGGCGGACCATCGTGACGAAGTCCTCGGGGCCGCGGACCTTCACGCCGTACTGCAGGAAGTCCTGGTAATAGCGCTCGGAGTACTTCTGGTGCGGAACGTCGCCGGCCGCCGTCTTCACCGTGTCGCTGTCGATGTAGCTCTCGCCGAAGTCGAGCTTCCAGCCATCGACGCCCATGTCGAGGAGCGGCTTCTGCTGCGCGTGCCACCACGCCCGCGCGCGCGCGTCGAAGAAGTCGACGCCGGCGCCCTTCCCCTTCCACCAACCATACGACAGCCCCTCGTTCACGAAGAACTTGCAGTCGTATCCCTCGAGGTAGTTCGACGCTTCGCCGTCGTACTTGTCGCCGCCCGGCTCGACGTCGAACGAGAGGTCGTTCACCATCTGCGTGACCCACAAGACGAGGCGGATCTGCTTCGCGTGGAGATCCGAGACCATCTTCGGGAACTCGGGGTACCGCTTCGGGTTCGGGACGAACGTGTTGTAGTTCGTCTCCCAAGGGCTATCGAGGACGACGACGCCCACCGGGATGTCGCGATCCTCGAACCCCTTCACGAACGCATAGGTGTCGGGACCGTTCGAGATGTCCTTCGAGATCCACGGCCGGAACGCCCAGCGCGGCGTGTGCGGCTTCGGGTCGGGGATGTCCGCTTCGGCCTCGCCCTTCCACGTGCATTGCGACGTCGCCGCGTCGCTCGTCGGCGGAGGCGTCGTCGGCTCGGACGAGGAGCACGCAGAGCAGAGAGCGGCGAGCACGATCCCGAAGCGCAACTTCATCACGCACAGTCTAGTG
>JBKJQC010001142.1:0-5389 GCA_046593995.1 Polyangiales bacterium | reverse complement strand
CGCCGCCTCCGCCGCCTCCGCCGACGGGGGCGCCCACGACGACGAAGCCCGGCTCGCCCCGCCCCATCGACACCGCGCTCTGATCCTCAGGCGCGATCAGGCTCGCTCAGCGGGGATCAGGGGCGATCGGGGTACGCGCCGCGCACCGCCCGCAGGCGGATGCGCGCGAGATCCGCGGCCATGTTCAGCGAGTCGCGAACGAGGTGGACGGAGCTCGCGCCGCTCGCGCGCATGCGCACCGGGACGCGCTCGACACGGAGCCCCCAGCGCTCGGCGAGCCACAGGAGCTCGACGTCGAACCCGAAGCGCTCGACCTTCATCGCGCCGAAGAGCGCGCGCGCGGCCTCGATGCGGAACGCCTTGAACCCGCACTGCGTGTCGCGCGCGCGGAGACCGAGGGCGACCGACACGAGCGCGTTGAAGGCCGCGGTCGCGGTGCGGCGGAGCGGGCCGTAGCCGATCTTGTTCTCCTCCGGGAGGAGATCGCGCGCGCCGACCGCGAGATCGGCGCCGCCACGCAAGCGCGCGAGCAGCAGATCGACCTGGTGGAGCGGGTACGCCAGATCGGCGTCGAAGAAGACGACGTAGTCGCCACGCGCGCGGGACACCCCCGTCGCCACCGAGGCGCCCTTCCCGCGGTTCTTCGGGTGGTGGATGGGCACGATCCGCGGATCCGACCGCGCGAGCTCCGCGAGCACGCGCGCCGTGTCGTCCGTGCTGCCGTCGTCGACGACCAGGACCTCCGCCTCCATCGTCCCGAGCGCCCGGGGCGTCCCGTGCGCAGCGGCCGCATCGAGCCAGCCCAGCACCTCGGCGACGGACGCCGAGAGCCGCGGGCCTTCGTTGTAACTCGGGATCACGATCGAGAGCATGGCGCCAAGGACTCGAGGATCGCTCACAGAGTGCCACAGGCGACGCCGACGCTGTCGACCAGCGCGCCGGAGCGCATGCGCACGCCACGTACCACGCTGTTCGGCGGGCAGAAGTAGCGCGCGAGCGGTCCGTCGAGGCCGCCGATCCATCCTTGCTCGAGCGGGACGCCGAGCGTCCCGAGCTTCCCCGCCGCGTCCCGCGTGATCTGGCCGCAGATGGGCGCGGTGCCGGCGACGAACTTCCCGGTGCGCGCCATGAAGCCGATCGCCGCGTAGCCCGGCGGACACGCCACCGTCTCGTTCTCGTTCGGGCTCGCACCGCCGAACCAATGGGAGCGCGATCCATCGGCCGCCCCCTCGAGCTTCCGGCACTTCGCACGCATGTGAGCGAGCCACACCGGCGGAGCGCTGGCGGCGCCCTCGAACGCGGCCACGTACTCGCCGCGCGGACAGTCCCATTCGATCCGCGTGCCGGTCGCTCCCGCCGTGTCCATCTCGGCGGTGATCGTCGCCTGGTAATCGAAGACGTCGAAGGCGGCCGCGACGTCGTCGCCGACCCAGTCCGCCGCCGGATGGAGCGGATCCACGAACCAGCGCCACAGCCTGGACGCCGGACGTGCCTCCGAGCGCAGCGCCTCGACGCGCCCGTCCGTCGCCGACACGTCGATCGCAACGAACCGGCGATCGAAGATCCACGTCGGGTGGCGGTGGATCAGCCGCGAGAGCGTCGCGCGCGCCGCGAGCCGCGAGGTGTCCGCGAGGAGGATGACGCGCTTGTCCGCAGCGACCGGTCCCGGCTCGAGGCTCGTGCGCGCCTCGGCAGGCGCATCGGTGTACCAGTGGAACTCGATGCGCGCGATCAGGCTCGAGTGCACGAGGTAGTGGGTGCTCTCCCGCGGGAACTCGCGCGCGAGCCAGCGCGCGAAGCGGACCTCCGGGCCGATGTCCGGGTATGGCGTCGTGTACGCGGCCGTCCCGGTCGCGAAGCCCCAACGGAGCCGCGCGTATGCGTAGCGGATCTGCCAGATCGCCCCCGCGGTCACGAGCGCGACGACGATCACGTGCACGACGAGCGGGAGGCTGCGATGACGCCCGGCGAGTCGCTCGGCGCGCGTCCAGAGGAAGCCGAACGACGCGACGACGACCTCGGCTCCCCCGAACGCGGTGGCTGCGCCCATCCAGTAGGTCCAGTAGCTGTGGATCCATCCGGCGCTGCGGAAGACGAGCGAGTGGATGATCTGCGCCGCGAGGAATGCCGCGGGGACGAGATCGCGACGGGTGGCCTTCCGCTGGAGCACGCGCACTGTCACGAGCGGCACCCAGAGCAGGGTCAGCCAGCACATGATCGGCCCGTGCAGGTCGATGAGCCGGCCGTACTGGGTGAGCACGTACCCGAGCGCGATGCCACCCTTGCCGGTGCGGTGCGCGTACGACGCTGCCATCTCGTGCAGCGTCCCGCGCTGGTAGCGGATCCAGAGGAAGAACCCGACGAAGTTGACCAGGACGACGATCGAGAAGACGAGGGTGAAGGTCCACTCCGGGCGAAAACGTTGGATGGGGCGACCGGCGCCGAGACCGACCCCGAGCGCGTGGCATGCGATGAAGAATGCGACGTAGTACGGCGGCCAGTCGAACTGCACGCCGATGGTCGTCGCGACGAGCACGAGGACGAGACGGCGCGGATCGTGCCGCTCGTGCCAACGCACGTACTGGTACACCGAGAGCAGCGACCAGAAGATCGCGCCCTGCTCGTGGTCGATCATGTTCGCGAAGATCGTGTGCAGGGGCACGAGCGCGTAGATCGCGACCGCCACGAGGGCGTGCATGCGATCCCAGAGGACGCGTCCGATCCGATGGACGAGGACCAGCGTGAGGAAGCTGTACGTCGCCGGCACCAGACGCCCGATCAACGGCGATGCGCCGACCAGCTTGAAGAGCGCGATCAGATGCCAGTGGAGCATCTGCGGGTGGTGCGTGTAGATCGCGTCCGCCGTGGGCTTCGTCAGCGCGGTCCAGTACTGCGCCTGGCCGCTGATCCCGAAGCGAAGCGAGTTCTTCGCGGCCTGCGCGAACGCGGCGCCGTTGAAGCCGTTGTGGCCCCACTGCCAGGGGCTCGCGATGCCGTAGAGACAGCCGAGCGCGTAGGCGACGAACACGAGCGCGACCGCGACCGCGATCACGCGGCTGGGACGCGGACGGTCCCACCAGGGCGCGACGTCGCTCGGTGCGCTCGGGCTCGTCCTCGTGCTCATCGAAGAGTGCGCGAGGTTAGGCGATCCGGCGCGGGCGCAGGCCGACAAAAGCCGCGCGCGAGGCGGGATCACCACCTCGCGCGCGGAGCTGTCACGAGGACGGCTCGGCGACTCGGGCCGACGATCAGCTCTTGGCGGCCTTCACCGCGCTCGTGAGCTCGGGGATCGCCGTGAAGAGATCCGCCACGAGGCCGTAGTCGGCGACCTGGAAGATGGGCGCCTCGGGATCCTTGTTGATCGCGACGATGGTCTTCGAGCCCTTCATGCCGGCGAGGTGCTGGATGGCGCCGCTGATGCCGACCGCGATGTAGAGCTGCGGCGCGACGACCTTGCCGGTCTGACCGACTTGGAGCTCCGCCGGGGCGAACCCAGCGTCGCAGGCCGCGCGGCTCGCGCCGATGGCAGCGTTGAACGTGTCGGCGAGGGGCGACAGCACGTCCATGAACTTCTCTTTGATCGAGCGGCCGCCGGAGATGACGACCTTTGCCTCGGCGAGCTCCGGGCGCTCGCTCTTGACCATGTCGAACGAGAGGAACTCGACCTGATCGGCGGCCTTGTCGGCGACGATCGCGACCTTCTCCACGCCGCTCGATCCACCGCTCGGCTCGGCGGGTGCGAAGTCCGTCTGGCGGACGCTGACGACCGTGATCGGCGTCTCGACCTGCATCCAGCCAAAGGCGTTGCCGGCGAACATGGGGCGGCGGAACTGGAGCTTCCCCCCCTCGGCCTTGAAGGCCGTGACGTCGGGCGCATATCCGGCCGTGAGCTTCGCCGCGACGCGCGGCGCCAGGTCCTTGCCGTTGGTGGTCGCCGTCATCGCGACGACGCCGTAGCTCTTCGCGGCCGCCGCGACGACAGTCGAACCGCTCGGTCACGTATCCCTTCAGGGAGGCGTCGTCGGCGACGAGGACCGTCTTGGCCCCGAACTGCCCGAGCTCCGCGGCGAGCTTCTCGGCACCCTGCCCGATGGCGAGGATGTCGAACCCGACACCGAGCGCCTTCGAGGCGTCACGCGCGAATGCGATCGAGCTGTGGGTCGCCTTCTTGACCTGCCCCTCCACGATCTCTGCAACGACGAGAATGTCTGCCATGTTCTGAGGCCTCTCAAAAATCCAGGTCTAGAGTCGAGAGTCGAGGGTCGAGAGCCCGACGAGTCCGAGATGGAGAGAAACGAACTCTCGACTCTAGACTCTCGACTCTCGACCTCTCGGCGAGGTCAGAGGACCTTCGCTTCGTTCTTCAGCTTGTCGACCAGCTCGGCGACGCTCTTCACCTTCACGCCGGCCTTGCGGGCGGGGGGCGGCTCGTAGCCGAGGTACTTGACGGCGGGCGTCAGGTCGATGCCGAGGTCACCGAGCTTCTTCACCTCGAGCGGCTTCTTCTTCGCCATCATGATCGCGGGGAGCGGGGCGAAGCGGACGCCGTCCTGGTACTTGTGCGACGCCGGCGTGGGCGCGCTCTGGACGCCCTTCGACGACACGAGGCGGTCCTCGACGGTGACGACCGCGGGGAGCTTCACGCGGACCGACTGCATGCCGCCGTCGCCGACGCGCGCGATCTCGAGGGCGGTGTTCCCCTGGTTGACGATCGTCGCGGCGAACGTGACCTGCGGCCAGCCGAGGTACTCGGCGAGGTACTGACCGACCTGGTTCGAGTCGCTGTCGACCGTCTGCTTGCCCATCATCACGAGGTCCGGCTTCACCTCTTCGATGATCTTCGCGAGCGCGCGGGCCACGATGACACCGTCGAGCTGGTCGTCGGTCGCCTCGATGCGGATGGCCTTGTCGGCGCCCGTCGCGAGCGCACCACGCAGGGTCTGATCGCACTCGGGCGGACCGAACGTCACGACGATCACCTCACCGAGGCGCTGCTTCGGAGCGGTGCCGTTCTCGGTGAGACGGAGCGCGGCCTCGAGGGCGTACTCGTCGAAGGGGTTCGGCTTCCACTCGAGACCCGCGGTCTCGATCTTCGCGCCGGTGACCTTGACCTTGTTCGCGTTTTCCGGGTCTGCGACCCGCTTGAAGGGAACGAGGATCTTCACGAGGAGGCCTCCTGATGGCGTCGCGAGCGTTTGCGGCGGGTTGAGCTCTCGGGACGCGGGGCGTGAGAGGGTGCCGCGCGGCGCTGAATGGCGATTCAGCGAACGAACCGGTAGGCGCCCCGACCCGTCGCGTCAACCGCTGACGCCTCTCCTCGCCGGCGCGCAGCGAACGGGCGTCCACCGACGCAGAGCGCTCGTTCGATTCGCATGTAGGTTCCACGTTC
>JBKJQC010000925.1:0-8124 GCA_046593995.1 Polyangiales bacterium | reverse complement strand
GGGATCAACAACGACACGATCCGCGAGCAGCTCCAGCTCTACTCAGAGTCCTGAGCTTCGCGCTCCCCGCGGCAGCGCTCGCGGGGATCGTTGGGTCCGCGAGCGTCGCCACTGGCTGCGATCGCGGCGAGGGGTCCTACCGCACGAGACCGTACGGTGACGCGCCGAAGCTCGTCGCCGTCGCCATGTCCGGCGGTGATCCTGCGTCGCCCGTCGTGCGCCATTGCGATCCGCCGGAGACTTGCGAGAAAGTGCCGCTCCTGCCGGTCATCGTGCTGCGCTTCGATCGCGTCCTCGCGCCTTCGAGCATCGGCCGCGCGAACTACGCGCTCACGAGCAAGCCGACGAGCGGCGATCTCGCGTTCAAGATCCCTCGCGTCGATCCGGTCGAGCGCACGGTGGTGATCCAGCTCGACCGCGCGATGCAGCCGGGCACCTCTTACGAGCTGCGCGTGCAGGCCGCGGATCGCCCCGCGGATCGCCTCGCCGCGTTCGACGGTGCACCGTTCGCAGGGACGGCCGTGATCAAGTTGACCACCACGACAGACGCCACGGCGTTCCCCACGCCGTCGCTCGATCCGCAGGCGGACGACCCGAGCGTCGCGTGCGACGTGCTCACGAGGATCCTCCCGGCGAACTGCGCGTCGGGCGGCCAGGCCAGCTGTCACACGTTCGTCGGCGACGCCGGAGCACCCGACGAGCTCGTGCCCGCGCTCGGACTCAACCTCGCGTCGTGGGACTCGATCGTGGGGGGCCTGCCCGAGCTCAAAAAACCCCCCACCGGCGTCGACCGGATGGCCGTGCAGGCGCAGACCGAGCAGAACCCCGGCGGCCCGGGTGGCGAGACGCGCGACTTCCCCTACGGGCTCCCGAACCTCGATCGGGGCAATTCCGCGCGCAGCTACCTGCTCTACAAGATCCTCAAAGATCCGCGTCGCGTGGGCACGTTCACCGACGGTAAGCCGCCGCCGCCGACGCATCCCACGATGGCGGCGACCGAAAAGGCCGAATGGCACGCACGCGCAGCGGCGGAGCTCGCGGCGGTGATCCCCGGCGCGCCGATGCCGTACTCGACCCTCTCGGGCCCGGACGCCGGAAGGAAGGGCCACGAGTTCAAGCCGCTGACGTTGCCCGACCTCCGCATCCTGCGCGCGTGGATCGATCAGGGGCTCTGCAACTGCGGCGACAAGTCGTGCCCCTCCATCGGCGGCGACGCGTCGGTATCGCTGGACGCGCCGGCCGATACGGGGGCGGCGACCGATGCGTCCGACGGCTCCGTCGGAGGCTGACCCGCGAGCGGAGCGATCGAGGGAGGGGCCCCTCCGGGGAGGGGCCCGAGCGTGATCGAACCTCTAGACTGCCGGGTGAGGTTCCCTAGACTGCCGCGAGGGTGCCCACTCCGCCCCATCGCGAGAGCGTCCCGAAGCTCGCCCCCGGCTGTGACGTCACGCGCTTGCCGATCGGCGCGCGCGAAGGCTTCGTCCTGTCGCGGGTCGACGGCGCGAGCAAGGTGTCGGACATCGCGAACCTCACGGGTTTCCCGCTCGACGAGGTGCAGCGCATCTTCGAGAAGCTCGTCGAGCTGAACGCCGCATACTTCGGGGACACGCCGCCCACGCAGGTGAAGCCCCCGGCGCCTGCTCCTGCGGCTCCCGCGGCCGCGCCGCCCCCCTCGCGCGCCGCGGCGACTGCGCCGCGGATGCGAAAGCGCCCGCGCAAGTGGCTCCCGAAAGAGCTCGACGAGCCCGGCGATCTCCCGGTCGAGCTCAAGACGCGGATCCTCGATCTCTGGCATTGGCTCGACGACATCGATCACTACGAGCTGCTCGGCGTGGCGCGCGACGTCGACCGCAAGGGCGTGAAGAGCGCGTACTACGCGCTCGCCTCGACGTTCCACACCGACCGTCATTTCGGGAAGAGCCTCGGCGGGTTCAAGTCGAAGATGGAGCAGATCTTCAGCAAGATCACCTCCGCGCACGACACGCTCGCCAACAAGGGAAAACGCGTCGAGTACGACGCGTACCTCGAGGATCTCGATCGCACGCGCGCGTTCGAGCGTTACCTCTCGAGCGACGAGCCGCTCGAGGACGAGCTCGCGAGCGAGCCCCCGCCGCCGCCGACGCCGGAGCCGCCGCGGGATCTCGCCCCGACGGCGCCGATCGACGTCCCGCCCATCGCGCGGATGTTGATGCCGGATCTGCCGCCGGCCACGCCGCCCCCGACCAGGGTCCATCCTGCCGAAGACGCTGCGCGGCTTCGTCGCGAGGCGCTCGCGCGGCGGCTCGTCGGCACGAGCTCCGGTCGGTTCCGCGCTGCGCCGGTCGCCGCACCCCCGTCGATCCCGCCCCCGGTGCCCGAGGTGAAGACGGTGCCGCCCGTGCCGCCGACGCCGCAGCAGACGAAGGACGCCACCCAGGCGCTCCGTCGTCGCTACGAGGAAGGCGTCGACAATGCCCGCCGCGGCCAGGCCCTTCGATTGACCGACGCCGCCGAGGCCGCCCTCGCGAAGGGCGATCTGGTGCAGGCCGCGAACCAGTATCGTCTCGCGCTGCGCTACACGGACGATCCCGAACTCACGGCGACCTACGAAGAGGTCAACCGCCGGGCCCGTGACCTCATGGCGGAGACCTACCTGAAACAGGCACGCTACGAGGAGCAAGCGCAGAAGTGGGGCGCGGCGGCGATTTCCTATGCGAAGGCGCACGAAGGGCGGCCGGACGAGCCGGATATCTGCGAGCGCACCGCGCACGCACTTCGCATGGAGGGACGGGATCTGCACAAGGCCGCCCGCTTTGCGGAGCTCGCCGTGCAGAAGAGTCCATCGCATCCGCCCTTCCGGGTTACGCTCGGTGCGGTGTATCTCGACGCCGGTCTATTCCTGCGCGCGCGGAGCGAGCTCGAGCATGCGGCGAAGCTCGATCCGAACAACGCCACGATCAAGGACCTCCTCGCCAAGGCGAGGAAGATGGCATCGTGACGGTCCTCAGCGTGCAGCGCACTGATCCGGCAAGGGGAGCGTATCGATGGAACGTGTGATCGGGATCGACCTCGGCACGACGAACAGCTGCGTCGCCGTCATGGAGAACGGTGCGCCCGTGGTCATCCCCAACCGCGGTGGGTACAAGACCACGCCGTCGATGGTGGCGATCACCGAGGCGGGGAAGAAGCTCGTCGGCCACATCGCGAAGCGTCAGGCGATCACCAACGCGGAGAACACCGTGTTCGCCGCGAAGCGCCTCATCGGCCGCAAGTTCAGCTCGCCGCAGGTGAAGAACGCGATCGCGACGAGCGCCTACAAGATCGTGGAGGGACCGCACGGCGACGTGCGCATCGTGCTCCGCAGCAAGCCCTTCGGCGTGGCGGAGATCAGCGCGATGATCCTCCAGGAGATGAAGGTCATTGCCGAGGACTACCTCGGCGGTGCCGTCTCGAAGGCGGTCATCACCGTCCCCGCGTACTTCAACGACAACCAGCGCCAGGCGACGAAAGACGCGGGCGCGATCGCAGGTCTCGACGTCATCCGCATCATCAACGAGCCGACGGCCGCGGCGTTGGCCTACGGGTTCGGCAAGGACATCGAGAAGACCGTCGCGGTCTACGACCTCGGCGGCGGCACGTTCGACATCTCGATCCTCGAGATCGGCGCGCACGGCGTCTTCCGCGTCGTCGCGACGGCGGGCGACACGTTCCTCGGCGGCGAGGACTTCGACGCTCGCGTGATCGACTGGCTCGTCGAAGGCTTCCAGAACGAGCACGGCATCGACCTCCGTCAGGACCGGATGGCGCTCCAGCGCCTCAAGGACGCGGCCGAGAAGGCGAAGTGCGAGCTCTCGGCCACGCGCGAGACGGAGATCAACCTCCCGTTCATCATCTCGAGCGGTCGCAACGAGGCGCTCCACCTCCAGCGCGTGATCTCGCGCGAGACGCTCGAGTCGCTCTGCGCCGATCTCATCGAGCGCACGATCGACATCGTGCGGCAGACCTTGCAGGACGCGCAGCTCGACAAGGGCGACGTGGAGGAGATCATCCTCGTCGGCGGCATGACGCGCATGCCGAAGATCCAGGAGGGCGTCGCGGAGTTCCTCGGTCGTGACCCGTGCAAGGGCGTGCACCCGGACGAGGTCGTCGCGCTCGGCGCCGCGATCCAGGGCGCTGCGCTCATGGACACGAAGACCGAGATGGTGCTCCTCGACGTGACGCCGCACACGCTCGGCATCCTCACGCAGGGGGGCAATTTCCGCGGCATCATCCCGCAGAACACCACCGTCCCGACCTCACGCAGCGAGATCTTCACCACGAGCCGCGACAACCAGACGGCCGTGAAGATCCTCGTCATGCAGGGGGAGCACGAGAAGGGGGACCAGAACGAGCTCCTCGGCGAGTTCGTCCTCACCGGTCTCCGCAAGGCCTCGAAGGGGCAGGTCGAGATCGACGTGCAGTTCGAGATCAACGCCGACGGCATCGTCAGCGTGAGCGCGAAGGACATGGAGACCGGGGTGCAGCAGGCCATCCAGGTCACCGCGTCGAGCGGACTCACCCAGCAAGAGCTGAAGCAGATGATCGACGCCGCGTCGGGCGAGATGCTCGACCGTCGCAGCAGCGAGGACGAGGAGGCCGCGCGTCAGGAAGCGCAGCGACTGATCGCCGAAATCGAACGCCTCTTCCCGCAGGTCGAGCAGATCGTCGCCTCGAGCGACTTCGGCCGCGACGCGACCGAGAAGGCGCGAGGCATCCTGCAGAAGGCGAGGCAGGCCGTCGCCACGGGGAACGTCACGCAGATCAAGGAGCACCTCGACGCCCTCGGTCGCACCGCGCGCATGTTCCGCGGGGTCGTCCAGAAGACGCCCTGACCTGGAGCGCGCCTCCGGACTTTCCACGTTCTGCCGAAGAACCAGATGCCTCAGACGAAGCCGCCGCCGCCGAACCCTCACGAGGCCCCGGATCCTCGCACGCTCGGATCGCGCGGTCGGCAGGGGACACCACCGGGCGGGTTCGGGATCGAAGGGCTGAACCCGATCAGCCGCCGTCAAACGCTGCCCGTCCCCGCGGGCCCGCAGCCGTCCGAGGCGACTCCGACGCGTCCTTCCGGCGGTGGGCTCGGCGACTATGGTGAGAAGGTCGGCGCCGCGGAGACGGTCCGTCCGCCGACCGCGGCAGCGAAGCAGGCTGCGCTGCGACCGCAGCTCACGCCGCACGATCTCGGGTTCGGCGTGCCCGGCCCGTCGTTCGGCGGCGACACCGACTTCGATCCGCACGAGGACTCGCCCCTGCGCCGCACGTCGTCGTTCGAGAAGGAGGTCGCTCCCGCCGCGCGGCGCGAGATCCGGTTGTCCGAGCCGCCCGTCGACTCGCTCGACTGGAACCTCGACGACTCGCCCCTCCCGTCGTTCGACGTGCCGATCAACGAAGCCCTCGACATGGTCGGGCGCAACGAGCCGCCGGGCGGAAGCCTCGTGCCTGCAGAACCTTCTCGCCGCGCCGATCCATTGTCGGAGCTCCGTGAGCGGTATGCGCTCGGCGACTTCTCCGGTGCGCTCACCATCGCCGAGGCGATCCTCGAAGACGAGCCCGAGAACGGCGACGCGCAGCGCTACGCGGAGTCCTGCCGCGACGTCCTCAAGCAGATGTATGCGGCGCGGCTCGGGCCCCTCGATCAGGTGCCGATCGTCGCCGTGCCCGCCGAGCAGCTGCGCTGGCTGACGCTCGATCACCGCTCGGGCTTCCTCCTCTCGCACGTCGACGGCGTCTCGACGCTCGAGGAGATCCTCGACGTCTCGGGCATGCCGCACCTCGAGGCGATGCGCATCATCTACGATCTGCTGCAGCAGAAGGTGATCGTGCTGCAGTGAGGTCGCGATCTCCCGCAGACGCTCGCGTGGATCCCCGCACCGCCATCGTCGACTCCGTCCTCGACTGCATCGGCGAGACGCCGCTGGTGCGTCTGCGACGCGTCGTGCCGGCCGGCGCCGCAGACGTGTGCGGCAAGCTCGAATCGAAGAACCCTGCGGGCAGCGTGAAGGACCGCCCTGCCGCGCGCATGGTGCTCGAGGCCGAGGCGCGGGGAGAGCTGCGCGAGGGCGGCACGATCGTCGAAGCGACGAGCGGCAACACCGGGATCAGCCTTGCGATGATCGCGGCGGTCCGCGGCTATCGCTGCATCCTCGTGATGCCCGACGACATGACGCTCGAGCGCCGCCGCATCCTCCGCGCATACGGCGCCGAGGTCGTGCTCACGCCGGCCGCCGACGGGATGACGGGCGCGGTCGAGCGCGCCCGCGGGATCCGCGCGCACGTCGAGAACGCGTGGAGCAGCGCCCAGTTCGACAACGCCGCGAACCCCGCCTCGCACGCGGCGACCACCGCCGAGGAGATCCTGCGCCAGACCGGCGGCGTGCTCTCGGCGTTCGTCGCGGGCGTCGGAACCGGCGGCACGATCAGCGGTGTCGCGCGCGTGCTGCGCGAGCGCGTACCCGGCGTGAAGATCATCGGCGTCGAGCCCGCTGCCAGCCCCGTGCTCTCGGGCGGCGCGCCGGGAGCGCACGGCATCCAAGGGATCGGCGCCGGGTTCGTCCCCGGCAACTACGACAAGGCGCTCGTCGACGAGCTCGTGGTCGTGAACGACGTCGCCGCCGACAAGATGGCGCGTCGCCTCGCGCGCGAAGAAGGACTGCTCGTCGGGACGAGCGCCGGCGCGAACGTCCACGCGGCGATCCAGATCGCCGAGCGGCTCGGCGCCGCAGCGAACGCGCGTGTCGTCACCATCTTGTGCGACTCTGGCGAGCGTTATCTCTACTGACGCGGTACGAGTGAGCGTGAGATCTCCGTGAGCGAGACGTGGGACGTGGCCGTCGTCGGCGCGGGCGTCGTCGGGCTCGCCTGCGCCGTCCAGCTCGCGCGCGCGGGGATGCGCGTCGTCGTCGTCGAGCGCGAGGCGCGCGTCGGACAGGGGACCTCGGCGCGCAACTCCGGCGTGGTGCACGCCGGGATGTACTACCCCACCGGGACGCGGAAGGCCGATCTCTGCGTGCGTGGCAACGCGCTGCTCTACGCATACGCCGACGCGCACGCGGTCCCGCACGCGAAGGTCGGTAAGCTGCTCGTCGCGACCGACGTCGCCGGCGAGGGGAAGCTCGCGGACATCCTCGCCCGCGGCGCGAAGAACGGTGTCGCCGAGCTCGCGCCGGTCACGCAGGCCTTCGTCGGGGAGCTCGAGCCGAACGTGCGCTGTCGCGCGGCGCTCTGGTCCCCCCGCACGGGCATCGTCGATCCGCACGCCTTCATGGACGCGCTCGCGTCCGACGCGCGCGTGCGCGGAGTCGACTTCGCGTTCCACCACGCGGTCCGACGCGTCGATCGCTCGCCGGAAGGCTTCACGCTCGCGCTCGTCGACGATCACGGCGACGAGAGCGCGTTCACCGTGTCACGCGTCGTGAACGCGGCCGGCCTCCACGCGGACGACGTCGCCGCGCTCGCCGGGATCGACGTCGACGCCGCCGGATACCGCCAGTTCTACGTGAAGGGGAGCTACTTCCGCGTGCGTCGTCGCGGCCTCGTCTCGCGCCTCGTGTACCCGGTCCCCGAGGAGGGGCTCGCCGGCCTCGGCATCCACGTCACGGTCGAGCTCGATGGCAGCGCGAAGCTCGGTCCCGACGTCGAGCCGATGGGCGGTCGCGCGCACGACTATCGCGTCGACGAGGCGCGCGCCGAGACCTTCCTCCGCGCGGCCCGCACGTATCTCCCGGTGCTCGAAGCCGACGACCTGTCCGTCGATCAGTGCGGTCTGCGGCCGAAGCTCGCGCGGCCGAACGTCGCGTGGACCCCGGGCGAGCCCGCGCGTGACTTCGTGATCGAAGAGGAAACTGCGCGCGGCCTCCCGTGTTGGGTGAACCTGATCGGCATCGAGTCGCCAGGCCTCACCTCCTCGCTCGCGATCGGGGAAGACGTCGCGAAGCTGCTCGCTTGAACGCCTCGCGCGCGCCCATTGAACACGGAGGCACGGAGGCACGGAGTACGGAGGTACGGAGGTACGGAGGTACGGAGGTACCAGAGTGCTGCCGCGTGCTCGCCCATGCGCCACGCGGCACTTAGTGGACCAACGCGTCCTCACGACTCGCTGGTGTTCTC
>JBKJQC010000851.1:0-7087 GCA_046593995.1 Polyangiales bacterium | reverse complement strand
AGGCACGGAGGCACGGAGGCTGGATAGTCTGCCGATCGCGACGCTTCGAGGCCTGGCCCCAGAATCCGTTCCTCGATGCGACCGCCGCCGAGACGCGGCTGGGTGCGCGCGGCAGCACTTCACGGACCTCCGTGCCTCCGCGCCTCCGTGTTCAATCCGAGCGTTCGAGAATCACGCTCGGTCATTTAGGGTCTAGGGCCGAGAGCTCGAGAGAGAGTGGTGCGTGTTGCGCTCATCTTGCTCGTGCTCTTGGCTCCGGCCACGGCCCTCGCAGCGCCGCGTGACGAGCTGAACGTCGCGGTCGCCGCGAAGGACGCCCACGATCTGCCGCGCGCGCGTGCGCTGTTGGAGGGGCTCGCGAAGACGCGCGACACGCCCGAGGCACGCGAGGTCGCGGCGCGCGCGAGCTTCCTCCTCGGCGAGCTCGACGAGCTCGAGCGCCCCTATGATCGGGCGCTCGCGCGCTACCGCGAGGTGCTCGCGATCGATCCCGGCAACTGGTTCGCCGGTACGGCGCGCGCGCGGATCGAGGTGCTCTCCGTCTACGAGGGGAGCTTCGCGGAGCTCGCGGCGCTCGACGCGATCCGGAAGGACCCCGCGCGGGTCAGCGATCCTGCCGCGATCGAGGCGCTCGAGCGCGACGCTCCGCAGCTCCGCCACGCGCGCGTCCGGACGGAGGCGCTCCTCTTCGTGGCCGAGGCGTACGCCGGACGGCTCCGTCAGCCTGCGCGCTCGGTCACGCCCGCGCTGATCGTCGCTCGGAGCGAGGGCGCGGAGCCGGCGATGCGTCTCGCGGCATGGGATCTCGCGGACGTCGCGCTGCGCGAGGTCGGTGATCTCGACCGCGCACGCACCGAGATCCTCGACGATCCGCGCGCGCCGACCGGGGTCAAAGCCCGCGTCGTGCGGGCGCTCCGGCGACGTGGGTTGCACCGCGCGTCGCTCGCCTCGATGGCGTGCGCGCTCGGACTCGGCGTCGTCGCGCTCGCGTCGGCGGCGCGCCGCGGTCGACTCCACGTCGTCCGCGCGATGCTCCTCCGTCGCTCGGCGATCGCGTTCCTGATCGTCACGCCGGTGTTCGGCGGCGTGATCGCCGAGACGTGGGAGCGGGGGATGGGCGCACCGTTCACCAGCCTCGGGATCACGCTCTTGCTCGTCCACCTGCTCGTCTCGGCGCTCCGGGGCGGATTCGGGGATCGTCCCCGCAGAGCGCGGATCGCCGCCGCTCTCGCCGCGGCGGCGTGCGTCCTCGCGTCGGCGTATCTCGTGCTCGAGCGCGGTGAGGCGTACGGTCGCCCGCTGCTCGAAGGGTTCGGGCTATAGGTGTCGAAGATGGCCCCCACAATCGAGCTGCCGAAGGGTGTCCTCGCGGTCCGCACGGGTCCGGGCGCGAACTGCTCGTCCATCGGCAGCGTCATCGATCTGCTGTTCGGTACCGCCGTCGTCGCTGGGGTCGTGTACGCCGCCGTGGCCGCGGCGCTCCCCGATCGCCCTCCGCGCATCGAAGAGACCGCCGCGCCGCCCGCGGGAGACGACGCGCCGTGAGCGTCCCCTCGTCGGACATGCGGGCGCGCGTGGAGCGGTTCGGCGCGTGGGTGCGCGTGGACGAGCGCACGCTGATCGCGGTCGACCGCGACGCCGCGCGCTCGCTCGGGCTCGACGGCGGAGCCGAGTGGGCGCTCCCCGCGAGCATCGCCGACGGCACGAACCGACCGCTCGAGGTGCACGTCGCGATCACGACGCGCTGCCCGGCGACGTGCGCAGGCTGCTACCAGGACGCCGGGCCCGACGGTTCGCACCGCGCCTTCTCGGACATCTGCGCGACCCTCGACGCCATCGCGCGCGACGGCGCGTTCACCGTCGCGTTCGGCGGCGGCGAGCCCCTCGTGCACCCCGACCTCGCGCGCATCGCAGAGCACGCGCGCAGCGTCGGGCTCGTGCCGGTGGTCACGACGAGCGGCATCGGGCTCACGTCGGAGCGCGCGCGCGCGCTCCGGGCGTTCGCGCAGGTGAACGTGAGCCACGACGGCGTCGACGGCGGCTACGACGCCGTGCGCGGCTTCGACGGCGCCCGCGGGGCGGAGCGCGCGATCGAGCACCTCGTCGCCGCTTCGATCCCGGTCGGGATCAACGTCGTCCTCACCCGCGCGAGCTTCGGGGCCGGCGGGGCGCGCCTGCTCGCGACCGCACGCCATGCGCGCACGCTCGGCGCGCACGAGGTGCAACTCCTGCGCTGGAAGCCCGCCGGCCGCGCCACGCTCGACTACTTCACGCGGCGCCTCGACCGCGAGGACGTGGCGGCCCTGCCGGCGGTGCTCCGCGCCTTGACCGACGTGCTCTCGGTCCGCATCGACTGCGCGATGCTGCCATTGCTGTCACCATGGCTGACCGCCGATCCGCGGCGGCGGATGGTCGAGAATCTCCTCGCGCTCGGCGTGTTCGGCTGCGAGGCGGGGCGCGCGCTCACCGCCGTCGACGTCGAGGGCGTCACTGCGCCGTGCAGCTTCGCGAAGGGGAGCGATCCCGCGGAGTTCGCGGCCTACCCGGCGCGCGCGCCGGAGCCGTGCGCCTCGTGTCCGATCCAGCGCGTGTGTCGCGGCGGTTGTCGGATCGTCGCCGCGCACGTGGCGGGCGACGCGTTCGTCCCCGATCCCGAGTGCCCGAGGGTCATCTCGGCGGTGAGCCATGCGCAGCGATGACGTGGCGGTGCCGCTCGCCGTCGGCGCGTGCGCGGCGGCGGCGGCGTACGCCCTGTCGCGCCTCGTCCAGGTGTCGTTCTTCGTCGATCCCGATCCGCGGACGGTGCTCGTCGTGACGCGCATCGCGTTCTTCTGGCGGGCGTGGATCGCGCTCTACGCCGCGACGCTCGTGACCATCGGCGTCGCTGCGCTCCGTGCACGCGCGCCTGCGACGGTCGATCGTGCGCTCCCGGCGATCGTGGCGGTCACCCTCGCCATCGCGACCGTGCAAGGGGTCCTCTTCCCGTGAGCCCGGAGACGCTGCGACTGGTGGAGCGCATCCACGGGCACATCGGCTGGCTCGCGGCGGCGGCGTTGATCCATCCGGCGATCCTGCTCCGCAATCCGCGTCGGCGCGCGCCCCTCTCGGCGATTCTCGCGACGACGCTCGCCACGCTCACGGGCGTCCTCGGGGCGACGATCTACCCCGACTACAGCAGGCTCCTGAGGCGCGCGATCTACCTCACCGCGCCGCGCTTCGGGGTCCTCTTCGAGCGCAAAGAGCACCTCGCGTTCGCCGCCGTGTCGCTCGCGTGGGCCGGGTGTCTCCTGCACCTGACCGTGCGCGACGGCGCTCATGATGATGCTTCCCTCCCCCGCGCGAGGGCCGCACACCTCGCCTACGTCGCAGCGGCGGTGCTCACGACGGTGGTCGCGACACTCGGGACCTGGATCGCGGCGCACCGCTCGTTCTGATCACGCCGTGCTCCGAGAGCCAGTCGACGATGCGCGCCGCGGTGTCGTCGGTCGCTTCGAGGTGGGGGAAGTGACCGACCCCGGGCTGGACGACGCGCGCGTAGGGACCGCGGAAGTACCGGAGCTCCTGCGCGCCGATCTCCGGACCGATGCAGCCATCGGTCGCGCCGGTGATGTGCAGGGTAGGGGTCTCGATCGAGCGCTCGCGCGACGCACGGACGCGCGACGCAGATTGAAGGGGGCTCCACCCGAGGGCGCGGTAGTAGCCGATCGCCGCAGGGAAACCGGGAGCGATCGCGGCCTTGGTCTCGGCGAGCGTCTCGGGCGCGAAGCGAAAGCCCGGTGACCACGATGCGAGCAGTCGGTCGACGAACGCGAAGTCGTCGCGCGGAACCACCCGCTCGGCGAGCCCGGGGACCTGGAAGAACCCCATGTACCAGCTGCGCGAGAGCTGCGCGCTCGAGCGGATCGCGTCCTCCATGAACGCAGCGGGATGCGGCACCGACATCGTGACCGCAGCATCGAGCCGCGCGGGCGCCTGATCGAGCAGCACGTGCGCGATCATCGAGCCCCAGTCGTGGCCGACGACGGAGAACGTCTGCGCGGTGCGCTCACCCTCGCAGAGCGCGTCGACGAAGGCGAGCACGTCGTTCGCGAGGGTGTCCGGATCGTAGGGCCCATCGACGGGCGACGGATGATAGCCACGGAGGAACGGCGCGACGGCGTGCGCGCCCGCGTTCGCGAGCTTGTTCAACAGCGGGAGGAAGCTGAACGGCGAGTCGGGGAAGCCGTGGAGCACGACGACGAGCGGTCGGCCGTCGTCGTCGCTGGACGGCGAGGACGGCGAGGGCGGCGCGGACGGCGCTGCGGACAGGTAGGCGAACCGACCGCGTGACGTGGGAACGAAGCGCGCCGTGCTCGACCACTTCCGATCGCCTCTCGACATGTCGGGCCGGAGCTTGCCACATCCTTCACTTTCGTGGCAGCACGAGCTTCGCACGCTCGCCCCACGCACACGCGAAGGACTGCGGCTTCGTGAGCGCCCAGAGGACCGGCATCGGCGGCGCCTCGGGGGGGAACGGGCCATCGCCGTCGGTGAAGTAGACGACGCCGTCGGGCGCGTGCGAGGCGAGGAAATCGCGCGCGAAGACCGGACGCAGATCGGTGCCGCCCCTGCCCTTCACGCGCGGCAGCGACCCCTCGAAGACGTGGACGCGTTGGATCTCGACGTCCGCCTCGACGATCGTGATCCGCGCCTGCTCCGCGATGACCACGAGCTGGCGCGCGATCTCGGCGAGCTCGCGATCGGTCATGCTCAGCGACGTGTCGATGGCGACGAGCAGCGCGGGGCGCAGGACTGGACGGAGCGACCACATGCGACCGGGGACCTCGCCCAAGCGGTGCGGGAACCTGCGGCTCGGGCGCGCCCACGTGTGCAGCGGGGCGCGCTGACGAGAGACGAACGCGCGCAGCGCAGCCTTCCAGTCGAGGACCACAACGGGCGGACCGGTCGCTCCGACCAGCTCTTCCAGCAGGCGCCCCGGATCCTTCCCGGCGAGGAGCGGCTCGCGCTCGTGCAGGCTGTCACCCCCCTCGATGTGGGCTTCCTCCAGCAGCTTCCGCGTGTGCTCGACGCCTCCCGGAGGGACGCCGTTCGCGGGGCTGCCCGGCTTCCACGGGTGCGGATCGACGAACTTCGCGTCCCCCTTTCCCGTCGTCTTGCCCGCTGCACGCGCGGCCACGAGCTTCGCGTATCTCTCCAGCGTGCTCTGCCCAGGGCGCAGGCCGAGCGCCTCGAAGGTGCGCCAGGTGATCGGATCCGGGAGCGGCTCGGTGATGTGCTCGTTGGCCGAGACCTCCACGGCGAGCTCCATCAGCGGAGGGTGCTCGGCGCCGAAGAACTTCGGGTGCGTGAGGTGGCCGAGCACGACGTGATGCACCTCGTGCAAGAGGATGCCGCGCACCCACTGTGGCCCGCGCACGAAGTACTCGACGTTCACGTGCAGGTAGAAGCGACCGTCGTGATAGCTCACGGCCATCGAGTCGACCGAAGGGTCGGAGACCGGCGTGAGGCGCGCGAGCACCGCCGCGTAATAGGGGTACTGCCCGAGGAACACCGGATCGCGCACGAACGAAGCGAGCCATGCGGCGAGCGCGTCGACCGGCTCAGCCATGGGACAGCACGAGGGTCATCGCCTGCATCTCCGCTTCGCGCGCGAGCTCGACGAACCTCTGGACGGCGACGAAGCGCACGTCGGACGCGAGCCGCGCGGCGATGCGCGGACGTACCTCGTCGTCGACGCTCGTCCGGCCGAGCGCCCGGCACTCGGCATCGGTGACGTACGCGCGGAGCAGCTTCGCTTCGGACTCGAGGCGTCTGCGCACCTCGGTCAGTCGGTCGGTCGCCCACGCGGTGCCCGGCTCGACGTCGCACGCGCGCAAGAACGCGACGGCCTGCTCGTCGAGATCGATCGCGCGGAGCGGGCGGTGCTGCTCCCCCGATCGCACGTTCTGCATCGAGCGGAAGATCGCGAGGTAGGCCATGTGCTGGGAGTCACGCGCCCGGACGGATCGGCGTGACGCCGACGCGCTGCAAGGTCTCGACGAGCGGCAGCCCGAACTGCTCGCCGAGCTGCGCGAGGAAGTGTCCGAGGCTCACGCGCATCGGGTTGCTCTTCTTCACCTCGGCCGCGTGGTGGGGCTGACCGAGCCAGGCGCGGACCGCGGTCACGAGGAGGGTCACGCGGTGGTGTTTGAGCGGATCGTGCTTCCACGTCGCGACCCGCTGCGCGGCGCGGCTGCCGGCGTAGGCCTTGAGGCAGTCGTCGGGGGTGACGTCGAGGAGCGGGGTCGCGGTGGCGTTCTGGCCGAGCGCCTCCTGCAGCTTCTCGCGGTGATCGCCGGGCAGATCCGCGAGCAACGCCTCGAACGCAGCGAGCGCGAGCGTCTTCCGGGCGACGAGCACACCGGCCTCCGGTCCTTTGAGGATCGACGCGAGCCGATGCGCGATCTCGTCGAGGCGGTCGGTCTCGCCGCGCTCCTTGTACGTGCGGATGGCCTTCTGCGCGACGGCGCCCTCGGGCGTTCCGTAGGTCGCGAGGAGGCCGTGGACGTCGACGTCGAGGTTCGGCGCAGAGGTCTCGCGGAGCGCGAGGAGCGCCTCCACCCATGCGGGCGGCAGGTACCCGGCGAACACGTCGCGCGCGAGGACGCCGTCGTCGCGCTCGTGCGGCTTCAGGGTCGCGAGGATCTGCGAGACGTACGTCCAGGTGCGGGGCGGCACGTCGTCGAAGATGCGCTCGTGCGCGCGCGCGAGCGACTGCACCGCGGGATGGATGCCGTTCCCGATCGCCCAGGCGAGCCACGACGCGCGATCGGCGCGGACCGAGAGATCCATGAACCGCGCGCGAAGGGCCGCATCGAGCGGCGTCACGTGATAGTCGCCGGTCGCCGGGTTCACGGCAGCGAAGACGACCCACCCGTCGGGGAGCTGGTATTCGTGCAGCGTGCGCGCGGTGAGGAGTTGGAGGGCCGGCTGCTGGATGTAGCGCTCGGCGCGGTTCAGCTCCTCGAGCATCAGGATGCCTGCGCCGCCCTGGGGAAGAAAGCGCGGCAGCGCGTAGCGGGTGCGACCGTCCTCGATGATCGGAAGG
>JBKJQC010000786.1:0-6518 GCA_046593995.1 Polyangiales bacterium | reverse complement strand
GATCGGCGGCGCCGTCGTCGGCACGGGCGACGGCGCCACGGCGACGCGCACGACCGTCTGCGAGCCGGCGACGACGTTGATCGACGAGGTCCAAGGAGCGCCGCCGCCCGGAGGCGTGACGACGAGATCATGGGTCCCGGCGCCGGCCGGGATCGGCGCGAGCGGTGTCTTCCCCGCGTAGCTCTTGTCGATCCGCACCTCGGAGCCGGGCGGCGCGCCCTCGAGCAGCACCGTCCCGAGGCGGTTCCGCAGCGCGTCGATCTCGGCCTCGACCTCCTTGCGACGGTCTGGCGTGATCTTGTCGCCGCCGTCCTTCAGGTACTGCTCGAACGCGACGATCGCGTCGGGCTCGCGCTTGAGCATGACCAGGCACTGCGCGCGGTTGTAGAGAATCTTGAAGTTCTTCGACAGCTCGTACGCGCGGTCGTATTCGACGAGCGCGTCGGCGTACTTGCCCTCGTTGTAGAGCGTGTTCCCGAGGTTGAAGTGCTTCAGCACCTCCTTCGCCTGCGTGTCGTCTTTCGCCTGTCCCGCGGCGGGGGGCGCGACGGCGACGATCGCCGGAGCGATCGCGAAGGCGATCAGGATCGCGGAGACGCGATCGAGAACGCGCGTCCTCGGTCGGTCGGTGAACCGCGGGTCACGCATTCGGTGCCGCGCTCGATGGGAAGGAAGGTTCATGAGTGTCGGGCGCTCGGTCACGACGGAGCCTCTCGTAGGCGAATCGCGTTCGCTCGGCGTGCCGCGCGATAGAGCGCGAAGCCGAAGAGGAGATCCAAGATGACCGCGATCCAGGCCCGACCTGGCAACTTCCGAGCCAGGATGTCCGCGAGGATCACCAAGACGAAGGCGATTTTGATCAGCGCGACGGTCTCGACGAGCAGTCGCCCCTCGACGCGACCGACGCGTGACGCGCGGAGGAGCGCGATGCCGAGGGCCCCGTACGCGACGAGCGCGAAGCGGAGGAACGTCGCCGGCTCCTCGTGCGGCAGCCCCCATGCGCCGAAGAGCGAGGCCGGCGCGATCAAGCCCGCGGACATCACCAGCACGTGCACGATCCCGGTCGCGCGCACCATGGTCGCGTCGCCGAACGACCACCCTCGTTCGGCGAGCGCCGGGCTGTCTGCTGCAGGCACGCGCTCCGCCTAGCGCAGGACCACGCCGAGCGCGTCGACGTTGAGGATGGTCTGCCCGGCGACGAGCGAGGCACCCTCGGAGTTGTAGTGAGCGACCTCGCCCTGCGAGAGCGCGCGCACGGTCAGGTTCCCCTCGAGCTCCGCCACCTTCGTCTTCGCCGTCTTCGGGAGGAAGAACGCGTGATTGTGCATGGTGACGTGCGTCGGGAGATACCCCGCGGTCGCGCCCTCGGGCCGCAGATCGGCCCAGCAGCCGGCGGCCTGGCAGACGGCGATCACCTCGCCCTTGGTCCGCACGCGCTTGCCGTTCCAGGCGTTGGGATCCTCGATCAGCTTCGAGAGCGGAACGAACGGCGTGTCGGAGTCGATGGTCGAACCGAACTTGTCGCCACCGCCCGCGGGCTGCGCCGACGCCTTCGGGAGCGGCGCCTGCGTGGGTGCAGGCGCGGGCTCGGGCTTCGCCGACTCCTGCGGGTTGCACGCAGCGAGTCCGAGACCGACAGCGAGAGCGAGGACGCGCACGCCGGCACCCTAATTCGCGCGAGGGCGAGCGTCGACCCACCGCGCTGACGACTGACGACGGAGAGGTCGTGAGACTTTCGTTGGCATCACCGATGACCAACAGGGAGGCGGTGAGACGGGGAGGTCAGAGGGAGGTCGAGCATGCGCTGCCGCGCGCGAGCAGCGTGGTTGTGGCCGCGACGGCTGACATCGACGTCGTCGCAGCGTCCGGCAGACATTCTGGATCTCCCTCTCGCTCCCCGCCTCACGCCTCCCTGTCGACCGGTGGTTCGGTCGAGAGAGAAAAGCTCACCGCTCTCGGGCGACTGACGACTGACGACCGCTTCAGTCGACGCCGAGGAGCTTCGTCATCGAGGCCTCGTCAGCCGGGGTGAACTGGTACTGGTCGAACTCGCCCGACGTCACCCACTTGAAGTCGTTCACCGCTTTCGTGTGCAATGTCTCGGACTTGAGCTTGCACTCGTAAAGGTGGAGATCAACTGTGTAGTTCTCGTAGGGATGGCTCACGAAAGAGATGAGCTGACCCACCTCGATCTCCACGCCGAGCCGCTCGAGCACCTCGCGACGGAGCGCTTCGGCGTCGGTCTCGCCGCTCTCGACGCGGCCGCCGGGGAACTCCCAGAGCAGCGGCAGCACGGCGTTGGGACGACGCTGCGTGATCAGGTAGCGCTCGTTCTTCTGGATCACCGCAGCGACGACGCGGATCGTCTTTCGCTCGGTCCCGCGGGTCGAGTTCACATCGGCCATGGCTTCGCCTGCTCGAGAATAGCATCGAGCGCGAGCACCGCTCTCGGAAGAGAGAGGCCTCGCGCTCGAAGACGGGGTCAGCGTCACTCACACTCGGGCCCCTCCCCAAGGGGGCCCCCTCAATTCACACGCCGACGCGGAACAGCTGCTGACCCATCAGCAGGATGTCGCCGGAGCGGACTTCCTTCTCGTCGTTCAAGCGGACGTAGGTGCCGTTCGACGAGCCGAGGTCCGTGAGGAACATGCGCCCGGCCTCCTGTGCCACGCGGCAGTGGAGACCGGAGACGTAGCCGTCCTCGGGGAAGATGACGTGGCCGCGCGCGCGTCCGAGGTGGATGCCGTGCGCGGGGATCGTGAAGACGTTCCCCGTCGTGTCGCGCCCGGTGACGAGCGAGAGGCGACCGAGGATGCCGTCGTTCGGGCTGCCCATGCGCTCGACGCCGTCGGGGCTCGGCGAAGGGGGCGCGAGGCGCTCGAACTTCAGGATCTCCTGGCCGATGCGGAAGATGTCGGTCGGTCGGAGCTCGATCGGCGTGTCGCGCGCGATGCGGAGGTAGACGCCGTTGAGCGAGCCCTCGTCGCGGACGCTGACCCGACCGCCGCCGACGCGGAAGGTCGCGTGCTTCGGGGAGAGGTAGCTGTCGCCGCCGAAGACGCCGCCGAGATCGCGACCAATCGTCGTCGAGCCGCTCGGGAGTTGGAAGACACCCGCATCACTTCCGTCGGCGCGGAGAGCGGTGAGGCTCGCCGTGCTCGGACCGGTGCCGACGGGGATCGAGACGGGCGCCGCAGCGGGAGCCGGGGCAGGCGCGCCTGCACCGAGCACGGTACCGCACGACGCGCAGAACTTGTTTCCCGGGCCGTTCGGGTGTCCGCACGTCGGGCACGGAGACGTCGGGCCAGGAGGCGCAGACGGCGTGGGCGCGGCGGACGGCGTCGGGGCGGGAGCATGTCCACCGGTCGCGTGCGGAGGCGACGCGTGCCCCGGCGACGAGACGGCTTGCGGTCGCGGGATCGGCGCGGCCGGTCCCGCCGGCGGGGGCGTGTACTGAGGCGCAGCGACGGGCGCAGGGGCCGGTGCAGGGGCGGGAGCCGGTGCGGGCATCGGCGCAGGCGCGGCAGCGACCGGCGCGGGAGGCGGCGGTGCGGGCGCAGGCGCAGGCGCAGGCGCAGCTGCGGCGGGGCGCGGTGCGGGGGGCGGCGGTCCTGCAGGAGCCGGCGGCGGCGGGGCCGCGGCAGACTTCATCCCGTGCGGCGGCGTCTTCGCCGTGAACGCCTTGGGAGCCGCGTCGCGCGGCAGCTCGGCACCACAGCCGAGGCAGAACTTGTAGTGATCCTGATTCTCCTTGCTGCACTTCGCGCAGGTGATCACGTGACGGCCTCCTCAGGGCTCCCCTTCGGTCGTCCTCACGCGCGTGGGCCACGGAGGCGTCGGGGCGGACACTACGAACTCGGTTTCCGCATGCACCCCGCATGTGAGCGCGAGGCGCGGCTTGAGACACGAGACACGAGACGCGGACACAGCCGGCGGGCGATTATCTACGGGGTCTGGGTACGGTCAAGATTCGCGTTTTCGCAACGAAGCCTCGCTTGCAACGAGGCCATTACGCAAACGTTCTGCGAAACGGACCGTCGCACGTCGAGCCGTCCGAGGTCTACGGCTTTCGCGCCCCGCTCCACGGAAAGTGACGGAGGGCTGTCTACCCCCCCCTTCCCCCTTCGACGGACCGTCTTCGGCTCATGGCTGCGGCTCACGTCCGCCTCCCGCCGCATGCCGAAGCGCTTCGACGGGTCGGGCACCGTCTCGGCCTCGGGGACCGCACCGAGAGGTCTAGAGTCGAGAGTCGAGAGTCGAGAGTCCGATCCGAGGGCGAGGGCGAGGGCGAGGGCGCCGGGTGAGGCAGGGCTCTCGGGCTTCGGAGCTCTCGACTCTAGACTCTCGACTCTCGACCCCCTCGACTCTCGTCGGACACCAGACCGTAGATCGTAGACCGTGGACCGTAGACCTCGTACGGACGCGACATGGACCGCCAGAACGACCGCGCCCTCCTCGAACGAGCCCAAGCCCGCATCCCCGGCGGCGTGAACTCCCCCGTGCGCGCGTTCCGTGCGGTCGGCGGTGTGCCGGTGTTCGTCGCGCGCGCCGAGGGCGCGTATCTCTACGACCGAGCGGATCGCGCCTACGTCGACTACGTCGGATCGTGGGGTCCGATGATCCTCGGCCACGCCGACGCGGACGTCATCGAAGCGGTGCGCGCCGCCGCCCTGCGCGGGACGTCGTACGGCGCGCCCACCGAGGCGGAGATCCGGTTCGCGGAGGCGGTCGTCGAGCTCTACCCCTCGATCGAGATGGTCCGCGCGGTGTCGAGCGGTACCGAGGCGGCGATGAGCGCTGCGCGCGTGGCGCGCGGGTTCACCGGTCGCGATGGCATCATCAAGGCCGAGGGGTGCTACCACGGCCACGCGGACTTCTTCCTCGTGAAGGCCGGGAGCGGGCTCGCGACGCTCGGCACGCCGGACAGCGCCGGTGTGCCGAAGGGCGCCGCGCAGGACACGGTCGTCGTGCCGTTCAACGACGTCGCGGCGCTCGAAGCGGCGTTCGAGTCGCACCCGCAGCGCATCGCCGCGGTCATCCTCGAGCCCGTCGTCGGCAACATGGGGTGCGTCCCGCCGGAGCCCGGGTACCTCGAGCGCGTACGCGCCGCGTGCGATCGCCACGGGGCGCTCCTGATCTTCGACGAGGTGATGACCGGCTCGCGCGTCGCGCGCGGCGGAGCGCAGGAGCTCTACGGCATCAAGCCCGATCTCACCGTCCTCGGGAAGATCATCGGCGGCGGGATGCCCCTCGCCGCGTACGGCGGTCGCCGCGACGTCATGTCGGTGATCGCGCCCCTCGGACCGGTCTACCAAGCCGGCACGCTCTCGGGGAACCCGCTCGCGATCGCCGCCGCGCTCGCCACGATCGCCAAGCTCGACGCTGCGCTCTACGCGAAGCTCGAGGACTTCGGCGCGAAGCTCCAGGCGGGGCTCGTCTCCATCCTGAAGGAGAAGGGCGTGCCCGGGCTCGTGCAGCGCGTCGGCTCGATGTTCACGCTCTTCTTCACCGAGGCCGAGGCCGTGCGCAGCTGGGACGAGGCGAAGACGTGCGACACGGCGCGCTTCGGCCGCTACCACGCCGCGATGCTCGAAGCGGGCATCTACCTCCCCCCCTCGCAGTTCGAGGCCGCATTCATCTCGGTCGCGCACGGCGCGCTGGAGCTCGACAAGACGCTCGACGCAGCGCGCCGCGCCATCACCTGACGCACGTGCCGAGACGATTGAACACGGAGGCGCGGAGGCGCGGAGGATCAGAGGTCTGCCGCTCGCCGCAGCCGCGCCTCGCGGCGATCAAAGCCTGTGCGTCGCGATGGCACACGGATGGGTCGCGCCCGAGGCGGCAGCACCCTCACAGCCTCCGTGCCTCCGTGCCTCCGTGGTTCTCTCGTTTCTTGAGGTCCGCGAGCGGGCGAATGGAGTACGCTCGCCGCGGATCGATTCCATGAAGGCCCTCAAGAAAACGCGCACGCCCACACGTGCAAGCCGTACGAACGGCCACAGCTCGAAGGCGCTCGGCGTCGCGGAGAACGCGCACGATCGAGCGCTCCACCTCGCGACCGGCGGCACGCGCGGCCCGCGCGACTACCGGCCGCCGCATGCGCCCCCCGTCGAAGCCGTCGGCCTCGAAGAGCGCGCGGCGTCGCTCGCGAAGCGCTCGATCAAGAAGCAGTCGAAGGTCGACGGACTGAAGCTCGCGATCGCGATGATGGATCTCACGACCCTCGAGGGGAAGGACACCCCCGGCAAGGTCGTCGCGATGTGCCGCAAGGCGCTCCGGCCGCACGAGTCGCTCGACGTGCCGTCGTGCGCCGCGGTCTGCGTGTACCCGAACCTGGTCCCGATCGCGAAGCGCGCGCTCGCGGGCTCCACGGTCAAGATCGCCTCGGTCGCGACGGCGTTCCCGAGCGGCCAGTCGCCGCTCGCGATCAAGCTCGAGGACGTGCGGCGCGCCGTCGAATTCGGCGCCGACGGGACCAATCGTAGGATCCGAGTCGAGAGGCAGAAGCGCCTTCTGGC
>JBKJQC010000766.1:0-4303 GCA_046593995.1 Polyangiales bacterium | reverse complement strand
CCTCGTCGAGGAACGTGGTCGCTGCCATCGCAGCCGCCGCGCGTCAGAGACGATCGGCAGACCGCTCGGAGCTTCATCACGCCTCCCCGGCTCACTGTTTTTCTGCGTGGCGCGATCGGCGAAGCCAGCCAGAGCGGCGAAGACCTCGGCGCGAAGCGGGCGGCAGCACTCTCGAGAACCTCCGTGCCTCCGTGCCTCCGCGTTCAATCGATCAGGTACGCCGAGTTCGAGAATCGAGATCGCTGATTTAGACTGCGCGGGTGATCAAGCTCCGCCCCGGGACCGAACGCGGACGCACCAAGACCGACGCGATCGATACGCTGCACACGTTCTCCTTCGGGAGCTACGTCGATCCGCAGTACGACCGCTTCCGCAACCTCGTCGCGCTCAACGAGGAGCGCATCGCGCCCGGGCAGGGGGTTGCACAACACCCCCACCAGGACATGGAGATCGTGTCGTACGTCATCGACGGGGAGCTCGCGTACCAGGACACGGAGGGGAACGCGTCGACGACGCGGCCGGGGGAGGTGCAGCGTCTGAGCGCCGGGAGCGGCGTCTATCACAGCGAGATGAACCCGACGCGCAAGTCGACGGCGCACTTCCTCCAGCTGTGGATCGTGCCGGACCGGAAGGGCCTCGAGCCGAGCTACGAGAAGCGCGCGTTCACGACCGACGAGCGCCGCGGCAAGCTGCGACTCGTCCTCTCGCGCGACGGGCGCGACCGCTCGGTGAAGCTGCACGCCGACGCGCGCATGTTCGCGGCCTTGCTCGCACCGGGCGACACCGTGATCCACCCGCTCCCTACGAAGCGTCACGCGTGGTTGCACGTCGTGCGCGGCGCGCTCACGGTGCGGGACGAGGACGACGAGGAGCAGCTCGCGGGCGGCGACGCTGCGGCCATCTCCGGCGTCACGTCGATCGAGCTCGCGGCCACCGAGGACACGGAGCTCGTCCTGCTCGAGCTCGCATAGTTGCTCCGTGAGTGATCAGTCCATCCGACGCAGTTTGCGCTGGAGCGTGCGGCGGTCGATGCCGAGGAGCCGTGCGGCCTCCGTCACCACGCCGCCGCTCTGTCGCATCGCCCGCGCGATGGTGTCGCGTTCGATCTCCTCGAGGTTGAGCGAAGGTCCCGCCGCGGGGCGCGCGGCTCCGCGCGCTTCGGCGGTGATGGCCCGCGCTTCCGCGAGGAGGCGATCGGTCTCGATCGGCTTCGTGAGGAAGAGATCGGCGCCGCGCCGCATCGCGACGACGGCGAGCGGGATGTCTCCGTGACCCGTGAGCATCACGATGACCGCGCCGGGGCACGCCTCGCGATAGCGCTGGATGCCACTCAGTCCGTCGGCCTGGGGCAGCCGGTGATCGAGCACGATGAGATCGACGGGCTCGTCCTCGAGGAGGATCAAGCCCTCTTGCACGGTCGCAGCGGTGCGCGCGCGGATGCCGCGGCGACGCAGCGCCGACTGCAGCGTCGTGCGGAACGCGTGATCGTCGTCGACGAGGAGCGCGCTCTCGAGGTTACGCATGGGAGATCCGGTCGCCCGACATGGGGGAGTCGTCGTCGGAGCGGAGGCTGAGGGTGACCGACGCGCCGCCGCCGTGCGCGCCTTCGATCTGGAGGACCGCTCGCATCTGCTCCGCCAGGAGCGACGATACATACAGTCCGAGCCCCGTGCCGCCCGTCGACGCCTTCGTCGTGAGGAATGGCTCGCCGAGGTGCGGCAGGTGCTCCGGCTTGATGCCGCAGCCGTTGTCGTCGACGCGGATCACGACGCGCGCTCCGCTCGACGTCGCGGTGACCACGAGCTTCGGATCGGAGCGCCCTTCCATGGCCTCGATCGCGTTCTTCAGGACGGTACCGAGGATCTGTCGCAGCGCAGCGGGGATGCCCCACGCAGAGAGCCCGCTCGGGACCTCGATCACGAGCTCGCCCGTGTAGCCGTGCGTGCGCGCCTCGCGCGGGACGACCTCGCGCACGAGGCGCGACACGTCGACCGGCTCGGCGAGCTGGATGTCACGGAGCTGGCCGCGGAGGAGCGAGATCACGTTGCTCGCGCGCTTCGCCTCCTGCGAGATCGTCGTCGAGAGGCGCTCGATCTCGCCGCCGTCGTCGAGGTGTGCCTCGTGACCGGCGGCCACGAGCTCGTCGCTCGCGACGACGATGGTCGCGAGCGGCGTGTTCAGCTCGTGCGCCATGCCGCCCATCAAGCGCCCGAGCACCGCGAACCGCTCGTTGCGCGCGCTCACCGCGCGCGCCGCTTCGAGCCGTTGACGCGAGAGGTACGCGGTCACGCCGACGAACGTCGCGACGCCGACCAGCGCCGCGAGCCGCGCGAGCCGCGTCAGCTGGAAGACCGGAACCACCGCGGTCTCCCAGGGGATCGACGGCGCGAACGAGAGCGCGGTGGCAACGGCGGTGGCGAGCGCGGCGATCGCGACCGCGGTCGTCCCCCCGCAGAGCAATGCTGCGAGCGCGACCTGGAAGGTGAGGAAGATCGAGAAGGGGTTCTCGACGCCGCCGGTGAGCCAGAGCACGCCACCGAGGAACACGACGTCGCACGCGATCTGCAGCGCGATCACCGACGTCGACGCGGCGCTCCCCGCGTGCAGCGGACGGCGCTGGAGGAGCCAGATCCAGACGACGTTCGACGAGGCCGTGATGGCGAGCACCGAGAGGATCGCGGCGAGCGGCAGCCCGGGGACGAACCGCCGAGCGACGAGCGTCGTCGCGAGCATCCCGAGCACCGCAATCCAGCGGAGGCCGATCAGCCACTCGCCGAGCGATCCACCGAGCAGCGGACGCCGACCGGCGAGCCATACGACCCGCCGTCTTCCCTGCGTCATCACCGACTGCAACACTGGGCCCCGAGGATGGGCTCACCCTCGGGGTGCGGCAAGCTGCCGCGGCCTTGGGCCACAATCTCGGGGACGGGCAAGCGCTCGAGACGAGAGGAACGCGGAGGAGCGGAGGAGGGGATCCGACACGGCGTCCGAGAAGGTCTACTGGTGACGCCAACGCGCTGGCGCACGACAAAGACGAACCGCACGCTTCCCGAGGGCAGCGTGCGGTTCTCGTCTCGTCTCTTCTCTCCGACCGTCGGCCGTGAGCCGCAGACCGTGAGCCGGGTCGTCAGTGACCCGCAGGATGCGAAGCGCCGCTCGGGGCACCCGGCGGCGCCGCGATCGACGCGCTGGGCGGCGGCGGGACCGAGCCGCTCGCAGCTGCGGCGGAAGGCGCAACGGAGGCCGAGGCCGCCGTCGAGCCGGAAGCTGCAGCGCTCGCCGATCCAGCGGCCGAAGCCGCTGCCGAGTCCGAGGGCGCTGCGCTCGCAGAAGCCGCCGCGGAGCCCGAGTGAGCGGGAACCGCCGCCATGTCGTGGTGACCACCGACGCTCGCAGCGCTGGTCGCGGCCGCACCGTGACCGCCACCCGCGGCGGTCTTCTTGTCCATCGCGAGCTTCATCGCAGACATGGACTTCGTGCCCTCGAACGGGCGCGTGATGTCCATCGGCCGCTCACCCTCGAACGCGTCGGCGCGTCCGCGGTATTCGGTGTCGAACATCGTGAAGGCGATGAAGATGAAGAGGAACAGCCCACCGCTCAGGAGGATGAGCGTGTGGAACTTGTTGTCATGCAGGAGGTGCATGAACAGCGCGGCGACCACGGCGGCTTTGATCGTCGCGATGAGGAGCGCGATGATCAAGTTCGCCGGCCCGAAGTTCAGGTAGCTCGCACCGACCGTGATCGCGGTGAGGACGACGAGCGTTCCCCACGTGGCGAGGTAGATCCAGAGCGGGGTGACGTGCGGGACGTGGTCCGGCGGGACGGGATGTCCCCCATGCGAGGGCGCGCCGTGGGCGGGAGCGTGAGCAGCAGGCTTGTGATCGGCCATCGGTCAGCCCACCAGGTAGAGGAGCGGGAAGAGGTAGATCCAGACCAAATCGACCAAGTGCCAGTAGAGCCCGACGCCTTCGACGGGCGCGTAGTAGCGCTGCGAGAACTCGCCCTTCTGCGCGCGCAGCAGGATCCAGGTGATGAGGCCGATGCCGATCACGACGTGGAGACCGTGGATGCCGGTCATCATGAAGTAGATCGCGAAGAACATTCCGGGGTGGGCCGTGGAGAAGCCCTCGCCCTTGAACCACTTCCCGGGCAGGAGCCCGTCGTGGATCTTGTGCGCGTACTCGAAGTACTTGATCCCGAGGAAGGCGAACGCGCAGAGCAGCGTGACCGTCAGGAGGATGACGGTCTTCTTCTTGTCGTTGACCTGCGCCGAACGAACCGCGAGCGCCATCGTCAGCGAGCT
>JBKJQC010000735.1:0-6254 GCA_046593995.1 Polyangiales bacterium | reverse complement strand
GGCGGCGCCGCTCGTCATCGACGCCGACCGCGCCAAGGTGGAGCAGGTGCTGCTGAACCTCGTGCAGAATGCGAACGAAGCGATGTCCGACGACGCGCCTTCTCCGCTCATCGTGATCCGCGCGCGTCGTCTGCCCGTGCAGGCAGTCCTCGAGGTCGAGGACAACGGCCCCGGAATCCCCGATCACAGCGCGCCGATCTACGATGCGTTCTACTCCACGAAGCCGAGTGGGACTGGTCTCGGTCTCGCGATCGTCCACCGCATCGTCACCGATCACGGTGGCTCGGTGACGTTCGAGAGCAAACCTGGGCACACCGTCTTCCGCGTCACCTTCCCGCTGTCCACCATCCCGCTGGTCACGATCCAACGCGCCGAGGGGAAAGAATGAGCACGAAGCCCGAGAAGTCGAAGGCCCGAGTCCTCGTTGTCGACGACGAGGCCAGCGCACGCTCCGGTCTCGAGAAGCTCCTACGTTCCGACGGCTACCAGGTCGAGACCGCCGACGGGGGCCCGGCCGCGCTCGCCGCACGACACGAGACGACGTTCGACGTCGTGATCACCGACCTGAAGATGCCCGGCATGGACGGGGTCCAGCTGATGAAGAAGCTGAAGGAGCTGGATCGAGAGCTGCCTGTGATCGTGGTCACCGCTTTCAGCGACGTCTCGTCGGCGGTGACTGCGATGCGCGCGGGGGCCGAGGACTATCTCACGAAGCCCGTCGATTTCGACGCGCTGCTGCTCGCGATCGACCGCGCGATCGAGCGTCGCGATCTGCGCGCGGAGGCAGAGGGGCTGCGGCGCCAGCTCCGCGAGCGCGACAGCGCGGGACTGGAAGGGATGATCGGTTCGAGCGCCGCGATGCAGAAGATCTACCGCGTGGCGCGGCAGGTCGCCTCGGCGAGGGCGACCGTGCTCGTCACCGGCGAGAGCGGCACCGGCAAGGGAGAGATCGCGCGAGCCATTCACGCGAAGAGCACCCGCTCGAGCGCGCCATTCGTTCCCGTGCATTGCTCCGCGCTCGCCGAGACGCTCCTCGAGAGCGAGCTCTTCGGCCACGAGAAGGGGTCCTTCACCGGCGCCGATCGCAAGCGCCTCGGCCGCTTCGAGCAGGCCAATGGCGGCACCGTCTTCCTCGACGAGATCGGCGAGATCACGCCCAGCATCCAGGTGAAGCTCCTGCGCGTGCTCCAGGAGCGGCAGTTCGAGCGCGTGGGCGGCAACGACCCGGTCAAGGTCGACGTGCGGCTCGTCGCCGCCACGAACCGCGACCTCGCGGCCGACGTCCAGGAGGGTCGCTTCCGCGAGGACCTCTACTACCGGCTCAACGTCATCCAGATCGAGATGCCCCCGCTCCGCATCCGTGAAGGAGACATCGTGCTCCTCGCGCGGCACTTCCTCCGCAAGTTCGCCGAGGAGGCGCACAAGCGCATCGAGGGCTTCACGGACAGAGGGCGCGCAAGGCTCCTCGCGTACCGCTGGCCGGGCAACGTACGCGAGCTCGAGAACGCCATCGAGCGCGCGGTCGTCCTCTGCGAGGGCACGGTGATCGACGAAGAGCACCTCCCGTTCGGCACCGCACCGGTGGCCAAGGGCGGCGGTCCGCGCATCCCCGGCAGCACCATGTCCGAGGTCGAGCGCCACGCGATCCTCGCGACGCTGGAGGCCGTCGGAGGATCGACGGCGAAGGCCGCGGAGATGCTCGACATCAGCGTGCGCACCATCCAATACCGGCTCCACGAGTACGGGCTGGCGAAGGACAAGGATCCCGCGCCGCCGGCGTCGAAGAAGGACGAGAAGCGCTGACCGCTTCGCCACGAGTGCAGTCGATGCGTCGCCCTCGCAACGCGTTCGCTCGCTACAGCTGTCCGCCCTCCAAGATGCAGCGTGCGCGGGCGGCACGTCAGTTGCTGTTGCTCACTTCATGGTAGAACGGAAGTCGCGCGTGCTCGTCGTCGACGACGACGTCCGCTCCGCCCGTCTGCTCGCGCGGCTGCTCGAGGAGGACGGCTTCGATGTCGAGGTCGAGACCGACGGTCGGGCCGCGATCGCACGCCTGTCGACCCTCCCATTTCCCGACATGCTGCTGACGGACCTCCGTATGCCGTTCGCAGATGGGGTCACGGTCGCGCGTCATGCGCGCGCTGTCGACGCGCACATCCCGGTCTTCATCATCACGGGATACCCGGAGCTGATGACGAGACTCGACACCGTCTTCCGCCCCTCGGCGCGCGTCTTTGCGAAGCCTCTCGCCTACCCGGAGCTCACGGCCGCGATGCGGCTCGCGCACCAACCGCACTGCGATCCGTCTGACCTCGGTCGAATTCCCAAATAGGAGACTGCCATGACCGCCACCAAGCACATCGTCGTCGGTTTCGATCACAGCGAGCTCGGCACGCGAGCTCTCGAGTACGCTTTCGATCTCGCCTCGGCCATGGGGTCGACGGAGGTCCACGTGGTCCGCGCCATCGAGCCGATGGTCGCGCTCACCGGCGTGATCCCCCAGACCGGTAAGGCGATCGAGGCCGTCAAAGCTGCGATCCAGACCGCGATCGAGAGCGCGATCAAGCGCGACGGAGAGCTGAGGGTCGCGGGGGTGGTCGCCCATGTTCCCGTCGGCGTACCGGCACGCGCGATCGCCGACGTCGCCGCCGAGGTCGACGCCGACATGGTCGTGGTCGGGACGCACGGTAGGACGGGTCTGAAGCGTGCGATCCTCGGATCGATCGCGGAGGAGGTCGTACGGCACGCAGGCTGCCCGGTCCTCGTGGTCCGGGAGAAGGACCACCCGGCGCGCATCCCGCAAGTAGAGCCGCTTTGCGAGGCGTGCGCGCAGACCCGTCACGAGACGAGCAACCAGACGCTCTGGTGCGAACAGCACTCGGCGCATCACCCGCGTGCGCACGTCTATCGCTACGAAGGGAAGTCGTACGACGAGATGCGACCGTGGGGTTTTCACATGTGACGAACGCGGCGGGTGGACGACGCAGTCCCTGCGCGAGGTCGCAACCCCTGCACCATACGCCACGCACGATGCGCCATGATTTTCTGGACATCATGTGGGCGCACGTCTTGCTGAGGGGCAGTCCGTGACCAACGGTCTCGACGACACGTGCGCCCACTGTGGAGGCGCCCTCCCCGCCGACGCGCGCGATGCGTATTGCTGCATCGGGTGCCGCTTCGTCCATCGCCTGCTGCGCGATGAGGGCCTCGAGCGGTACTACTCGCTGCGTGGACCGATGGGTGACGCGGTCGGCATCACGATCGAAGGACGCGACCGCAAGTGGCTCGAGCCGATCGAGGCGGACGTCGCGCGTTCGACGGAGAGCGGCGGCATCACGCGCGTCGATCTCGACGTGCAGGGGCTCTCCTGCGCGGCGTGCGTGTGGCTGATCGAGCAGCTCTTCCGTCGTGAGGTTGGGGCCGCGCGCGTCGTCGTCAATCCGGCGCTCGGATCCATCGCGCTCACGATCGACGCGCGGTTCCCGCTCCGACGTTTCGTCGAGCGCGTCGAGTCGTGCGGATATCTCCTCGGCCCGGCGCGTAAGGACGCGCAGCGCGGCGAGGGGTCGAACCGCCTGCTCCTCCGCATGGGTCTCTGCATCGCGTTCGCGATGAACGGGATGATCGTCGCAGTCGCGCTGTACGCCGGCGCGGGGTCCGCGACGATCGGTCACTTCTTCCGCGCGATCTCCTTCGGGTTCGCGACCGCGAGCGTGCTCGTCGGCGGTTCGTTCTTCTTCCAGTCCGCATTCGCGGCGCTCCGTCGCGGAATCCTCCATCTCGATCTCCCGATCGCGCTCGGGATCGCGCTCGCCTACGCGTCGTCGACCTGGGCCTGGCTCGCGCACGATGCGACGGGCTACTTCGATCCACTGAGCGTCTTCGTCGCGCTCATGCTCGTCGGACGCTTCCTCCAGCAGCGCGTGCTCGAGGCGAACCGAAGGCGGCTCCTCGCCGACGACGGTGTCGATGCGCTCCTCACTCGGCGGATCGGCCCGAAGGGACCGGTCCTCGTGCGCTGTGTCGACGTGAAGAACGGCGACGCGCTGCTGCTCGCACCGGGGGACGTCGTACCGGTCGATGCGACGCTGATCGGCAACGACTCCGCCGAGCTCTCGCTCGACTGGATCAACGGCGAGAGCGCCCACCGGACGTTCAATGGCGGCGCGACCCTGCCCGCCGGATCGTTCCTCGCTGGGAACACCGCGCGCGAGATCCGCGCGAGTCAGTCCTTCGGTGAGAGCGTTCTCGTCGAACTGCTGCGAACGCCCGCGCGCGCGTCGGACGACGGGGCGGTCGAAACGGGATTCTGGCGCAGTCTCGCGCAGTGGTGGGTCGTCTCCGTACTGATCCTCGCACTCGGCGCGCTGATCGTCGGCCTCCGCTTCGCCCCCGATCCGGCGGCTGCGCTCGATCGCGTGACGGCCGTCTTGATCGTGACCTGTCCGTGCGCGTTCGGGATTGCCGCGCCGCTCGCCTACGAGGTCGTCCAGGCGCGCCTGCGTCGCGCGGGCCTCTTTGTTCGCACGACGTCGTTCCTCGATCGCGCTGCGACGGTGCGACGGGTCGTCTTCGACAAGACCGGCACCTTGACCACGGGCAAGCTGCGCGTGAAGGACCTCTCGCCGCTGACGGGGCTCGACGAGACGCAGAGGTCGATCCTCCGCGATCTCGCGACCCGGAGCGGGCATCCGAAGAGCGCCGCCGTGGTCCGCGCCCTCGACGCGATCGGGAGCGAGGGCTTCCGCGCCGACTTGGTGGTGCGCGAGGAGACCGGCCGCGGCGTCGAGACGGTGGTCGACGGCGTCACGTATCGACTCGGATCGCCCGCGTGGATCTCCCCCGCCGAGAGCGGCGACGTCGTCTTCGCCGAGGGTGGCCGCGTTCTCGCGGCATTCGAGACGACCGAGGATCTGCGCGCCGACGCGGCACGCGAGGTGGCCGAGCTTCGTGACGCCGGGTACGAGGTCGCGATCCTGTCCGGCGACTCGACCGCACGGGTGCACGCCCTCGCACGCAGAGTCGGGGTGCGCGAAGCCGATGCGTTCGGAGATCAAAGCCCTCGAGACAAGGCCGAATGGGTGAAGGCGCGCGACGCGCAGGACACGCTCGTCATCGGCGACGGCATCAACGACGGGCCGGTGGTGGCGATCGCGTACTGCAGCGGAACGCCGGCGATCGATCGTCCGTTCCTCGCCGCTCGCAGCGACTTCTATCTGGTGGGCGCCGGCCTCGCGCCGATTCGCACGGCACTCGACGAAGCGCGTCGCCTGCACCACGTCCTCCGGGTCGGCCTGTGGGTCGCGGTCGCCTACAACGTGGTCACCGTCGGCCTCGCCTATGCGGGCATCATGACGCCGCTCCTCTGCGCGGTGCTGATGCCGCTCTCGTCGCTCTCGACGATCCTCGCGGTGCTCTTCGCGCTCGCGGGAAAGACTCGGAGTACCTCGCTCCTCGCGGAGGCCACATGGAAGTGATCTACCTGCAGGTCTTCGTGACCTTCGGACTGGTCGTCTCTTCGCTGCTGCTCTTCGCGTTCAGCACGCGACAGCGCGATCTCGACCACGCCGACCGCCTGGCGTTGTTCCCCATCGAAGACGAGCCCGCCCATCGCCTTCACGAGACGAAGCCCGAGCACATCGAGCACGAGGAGACCAAGTCATCATGACCAGTATTGCCGCCGTGTCGGCAACCAGCAGGCCCGCGGTGAGGACCGAGGTCCGCCGCATCACCTACGACGATCAGATCGCACGCTGGTTCGTCTTCGCGTCCGTCGCTTGGGGCATCGTCGCGATGCTCGTCGGCGTCGTCGCGGCGACCCAGCTCGCGTTCTTCAAAGCGAACGTCTCGCCCTACTTCTCGTTCGGCCGCCTCCGCCCGCTGCACACGAATGCGGCGATCTTCGCGTTCGTCGGCAACATGATGTTCGCCGGCATCTACTACTCGACCCAGCGCCTGGTGAAGGCCCGACTCGCCTCGTCGTTGCTCGGCCGCATTCACTTCTGGGGTTGGCAGGCGATCATCGTCGCGGCAGCCATCTCCCTCCCGATGGGGTTCACCCAAGGCAAGGAGTACGCGGAGCTCGAGTGGCCGATCGACCTCGCCATCGCGGTGGTGTGGGTGATCTTTGCGATCAACTTCTTCTGGACGCTGTGGAAGCGGAACGAGAAGCAGCTCTACGTCGCGGTCTGGTTCTACATCGCGACCATCGTCACGGTCGCGGTGCTGCACATCGTGAACTCGCTCGTGATCCC
>JBKJQC010000718.1:0-7890 GCA_046593995.1 Polyangiales bacterium | reverse complement strand
GCGCAGCAAACGGAAGGCGTGCGTCTCGGCGCTCGACAGGCCCAGCCGCCGAAGCCACCACGCGCGCGCGCTCCCGAGCGGTCTGATGTCGTCGAGGAACGCCGGCCACCGCTGCGTGCAGCTCGGTGCGTAGCCGAGCGGCACGCGCGCGCTCACAGCTGCGACCGGAACGTCGCGACCCGCGTACGCGATGACGTGATCCACCTCGTACCCGAGATTGCACGGCCCCGCGGCGCCCAGCTCGGGCCGCGGGAACTCGAGCAACGCGACGTCGCCCCACTCACCGTCCAGCAGAGCCTGCAGAGTCACCTCGGCCATGAAGTGCACTTTAGTGCATCAAGTAGCGCATCGCGAGGCGCCTACGTGCATCATGGTGCACGTAGGTGGTCTCAGTTTCGGGATTCGGTGCAAAACGATGCATCTGCTGGGACGCCGCAGCCGATGAGCCGGGAGATTGAACGGGCCCCAGGACCGCCGCCTGTATCGGCCCCTCTCTCGCCTGAGAAGTCTAGCTGCGCGAGCGCTGGGTCAGCGCAGACGCCGCGTTCCGGCACTTCGGCGACCTCACGATCGTGGACTGGACGAACACGGGCTGACCCTGCGAGATGCCGAGGGCGTCGCACCCGGCGAGCACGGCGGCGATGATCCTCGATGACGCCGAGCGACGGCGTCAGCCTCGCGACGACGTCAGGCCGAAGCGACAACTGCCGCGCAGCGGCTTCGTCATGACGCACTCGACGAAGTTCACGCCGGACGTTCTAGAGAAGCCGCACAATCGGGGCGGAAGCGGACGGGCGTCTCTCGGCCGGAGCCCTGCGCCGTCGTGCGGTCAGGACTGCGAACCCGGCGAGGAGCGCGCACCATGCGGCAGGCTGCGTCCCGGGCGCGCCCATCACGCAGCCTCCGCTCGAGTCCTCTTGGGCGACCGTCGCGAGGCACGCCTTGCGATCGGTGTCGCACGTGAAGCCCGCGGCGCAGTCCTGCGTCCCGGCGCACTCGCCCACGCAGGTGTCGTTGCGGCACACGTAGGGAGCGCACGAGGTGCTCGTGCCGTCCGCGGCCGCGAGGGACTCACCGTCGGCCGCGCAGGTGCGTGCAGCGCGCACGCAGCGAGCGTCGCGGCAGGTGTAGCCGCTCGCGCAGTCGGCCTTCGAAGCGCAGGAGAGCTTGCAGTCGCCGGTGGCGTCGTCGCACAGTGCTCCGCCACACGAGACCTGCGAGCTCGCCGGGCAGGTGCCCTTGCCGTTGCACTGGACGAGGTGGGTGGCGACGCCGTCCTTGCACGATGCTGGGCGACAGGTGACGTCGGTGACGAACGCCTCGCATGAAGCGGGTGTCTCGCCGTCGCACTGCTTCGCGGCGCAGACGTCGGTCGCGTCGCCGGGACACGCGGGGCGCGCGCCGTGCGGTCTGCCGACGACTGGTGCGCACTTACCCTCCGTCCCTTTCGCGTCGCACGCCTCGCAGACGCGGTCGCAGCGTGATTCGCAGCACACGCCATCGACGCAGGCGCCGGTTCCGCACTCGGCGTCGCCGGTGCAGGCGGTTCCGTTCGACTTCGCGCACACGCCCTTCTTACCGAGCGTCGCGCACGACGAGCCCGCCGCGCAGCTCGCCGTGGCGCAGCACACGCCGTCGACGCACGCCCCGCTGGCGCACGCGTCGGCGGTGGCGCAGGCGCGTCCGAGCCCGAGGATGGGCGTGCAGGCGCTCCCCTCGCACTGGAAGCCAGGCGCGCAGTCCGTCTTGCTCGCGCAGGTCGTGTTGCACGTCGTCGCGCCGCACGCATATGCGGCGCAGGATTTCGGCACGTCGTTGCACGCGCCTTTGCCGTCGCAGGTGCTCGCGTGGGTCTCGCTGCCGGACGCACAGGATGCCGAGCTGCACGCAGCGCCGGCTGCGGGATAGAGGCACTGCGTGACGTCCACGCCGTTGCATGCCACGCCGCAGGTGGTGCCGAACCCGATGCCCGCGCACGCCGGGCGCGATCCGCGCGGCGCGCCCGTGGTCGGGGAGCAGCTCCCTTTGCGGCCGGGCAGATCACAGGCCGCACACTGGTCCTTGCACGCACTGTTGCAGCACGTGCCGTCGACGCAATGCCCGTTCTGGCACTCGCGGGAGTCCGCGCACGAGCTGCCGTTCGCCATCTTCAGGAGGCACCCGGTCGGAGAGCAGAACGCACCCGACGTGCACTCGGTGTCGACCGAACAACTGCTCGCGCACGCGCCAGCGACGCACGTCGCGTACGGTTCGCACCTCGCGGTGTCCGGCGCGATCGGGTGGCCGGCGACCGGGAGCCCGTCGACGTTCGAGCAGGTGCCGACCTTGCCGGGGAGCGCGCAGGCCTTGCAGGCAGCGGTGCACGCCTGATCGCAGCAGACGCCGTCGACGCACGCCGACGACACACAGTCGCCCGCTGCGCCACACGCGGCCCCGAGCGGGAGCTGGGCGAAGATCTGCGCGCTCGCCAGCGTGGCGCCGGCGCTGTTCTTACCGCCGACCCACAGCACGCGCCCACCGAGCGGCGCGGCACCGAGCTCGCTCCGCACGCCCAGATTCGTGATGGACATCACGCTCCCGGTGGACGCATCGTACAGTCTGCCTGAAGCGAGGTAGAGCGACCCCGAGACGGGCGTGATGACCGTGGCGCCGAACGAAAGCGCCGCCCACGTGGACGTCGTCGGATCGAACGTCTGGGCGTACTGCGGAGCGAGCAAGAACACCTTTCCGGTCGAGAGCAGCTGCATCCTCAGCGGGTATGTGATGAACGGCATCGTCCCGGTGGGGCTCCAGCTGTTCGTCGAAGGATCGTAGATCTCGGCAGTCTTCTGGTTGCCCGCCGCGTTCGAGCCGCCAGCGACCAAGATCTTTCCGTCGGCGAGGCGCACGGCCAACGCTCCGGAGCGAGCGGTCGACATCGAGGCGACCGTCGCGAACGTCTTCGTGGCGGGGTCGAAGAGCTCCACCGCCGACGTGATCTCGGGCGTGGGAATCACCCGTCCGCCCGCGAGCAGCGCACGGCCGTCGGCGAGGGGCGCGGAGGCGACCGGACCGCGCTCTACCGGGAGCCTCACCCGCGTCCACGTGTCGGTCGAGGGCTCGTAGAGACTCGACGGGGTCCCGCCGAACATGGTGAGGACCGCCCCGCCGGCGAGGCGCATCGCGTGGTCGCACCAGAACGGCGCATCGGAGAGCACCGTCCACCGGTTGTCGATCGGCGAATAGCGCTCCACGGCAAAGAGCGGGACTCCCGAGCTCGAGTTGCCCCCGACGACGAGCACGTTCCCGTCGGCGAGCGTCGCCGCGCACGGCTCCGAGCGCGCGATGTTCATCGACGCAGCGGTCGTCCACGCGGGATCGATCACGATCGGATGGCGGCGCGCGATGTCGGGGAGCGACACGTCGAACGCGAACCCGCCTTCGTGGACGGAGAGCGCCCCGAGCACCGGAACGTCACGACCGTCGGCGTCGACGGCGGAGAGCGGATCGGTCACGAGCCGCACCGCGCCATTGCGATCGACGACCTCGACGCGCCCCCGCGCGAACCGCACGTCGGCGACGGCGGGACCGGTCTGAAGCAGGTAGCGGGTCGCGTGCTCCGCGTCCGCGGCGCGCACCACGCGGAGCTCTTCGTACGCCGAGGCTCCCGCGATGCGCACCACGTCGACGGCGCGCGTGGCGTCGAGGAAGATCTGCGCTCCCGCCCGCGGCTCCGCGAGCACGTCCCGATCGCCGACCGTACGAAGCTCGATCCAGAAGTCTCGGTCGAGCTCGATGCGGACGGGCGCGGACAAGCGTCCCTCGGCGCGCGCGAGGCCTCGCTCGCTCGGGACGACGGTAGCGATCTTCTGCGCGAGTGCGATCGTCCGATCGGCGCGCGAGGTCGTGCGATCGCTCGTGCTGCCAGTCGGTGCCGCGTGCGAGCAGCCGACGAGCGCGACGCCGAGCAGCACCCCCGCGAGGCCGGCCCGACGACGACGGAAGAGCGCGAGCCCCGCCGCGACAGCCAGCAGCATCGCGGCGGAGGGTGCGCTCCGTCCCGACGACGAGCAACCCCCTGACTCTTCGGGCGGTGCAGCCGACGCGGGCGTCACGCACGACGCGCCGTCGCAGACGAGGAGCGCGGCGCAGTCGCCGGTCGAGATGCACTTCGTCGGGCACGCGCCGGCGTGGCACCGGAACGGCGCGCACGGGAACTGTGTACCGTCCGGCGCGACGACCTGAGTGCCGTCGTCGCTGCAGATCGCGACCCTCGGCTTGCAGCTCCCGCCGACGCACTCGTTGCCCGCGAGGCAGTCGCCGTCGCCGGAGCATCGCGTGCGGCAGGTCACCGTCGATGGATCGCAGGCGAAGCCCACGCACGGCGAGGTCTTCGCCTCGGCGCACGTGCCCTTGCCGTCGCAGCGGCCTTCCTCGGTGGCCACACCCGCGGCGCACGCCGCGGCTCGACAGATCGCGTTCGTTCCTGGGAACCCGGCGCAGCTCTCACGCGTCTCACCATCGCAGATCTTCGAAGCACAGACGCTCGAGGGATCGCTCGGACAGGACGTGCGGACGCCGTGCGGCTTGCCGCGGACCGCCGTACACCGACCGAAGGCGCCCGCGACGTCGCAGGCCTCGCATGCGCCGGTGCACGCCGAGTCACAGCACACGCCGTCGACGCAGTGTCCGCTTCCGCAGTCGGCGTCCGCGCTGCAGACGCCGCCTTGGACTGTCGCGCAAGCTCCTTTGGTCCCGAGCGCGCACGACTTTCCGTCACCGCAGCTCGCGACCGCGCAGCACACAGCGTCGGTACAGAAGCCGCTCGCGCACGCGCTCGCTGCGACACACTCCTTGCCCAGCCCCTCGGTGGGCACGCAGGCGCCGGCCGAGCAGTGGAAGCCCAGAGCGCAGTCGCCGCTCACCGTACAGCTCGACTTGCACGCCGTCGGACCACAGGCATAGGCGCCGCAGCTCTTCTTCACGTCGCTGCACGCACCATTCCCGTCGCACGCGCTCGCGTGGATCTCGCCGCCGTCCTTGCACGCGTTCTCGCTGCAGGGAGAGAGCGAAGGAGGAAGGTAGCTGCACTTCGTCACCACTTTCCCGTCGCAGGTCGGGCCGCACGCAGTCCCCACGCCGACACCGGTGCACGCCGGGCGCGCCCCGTGCGGCACCCCGCGAACGGGCAAGCAGTTGCCGACCGAGCCCGCGATGTCGCAGGCCGCGCACGGCTCGCCACATCGACTCGTGCAGCAGACCCCGTCCGCGCAGAAGCTGCCATCGCACTCGGCGTCGCGGCTGCACGTGGTCCCCCTCGGCTTTCTCGAGACGCAGCTCGTACCAGCGCAGTAGTTGCTCCCTTCGCAATCGCTGTCGACCGCGCACGTCGTGGCGCAGGCCCCGGCGACGCACTTCGCGTATCGGCCGCATCCGCCGTGGCCCTGCGGCGCGTCCGCCGTGAGCAACGTGCACGTGCCCGCGGCGCTGCAGGTCTCGCACGGCCCCGCGCACGCACGGTCGCAGCAGACCCCATCGGCGCAAGCGGCAGACTTGCACTCCATCGCAGCCTCGCAGCTCGCACCGGCGACGAGCGGTGCATAGATCTGCACCGTCGCGGTCGACACCTGGTTCACGTCCCGTCCGCCGGCGACGAGCGCTCGACCATCGGGCAGCGGGGCCAGCGCCTGAGCGTTGATGGTGGCGACCGCGAACGTGCCGGTGGCCGACCAGCGCGCGGCGACCGGATCGTATGCCTCGGCTGTCGATCCGAGGAGACCGAGGAGACGACCGTCGGCGAGCGCGCGGAGGTACTCCGGCTGGCTCGAGGGAGCGCCGGTCGCCGTCCAGGTTCCCGCGGACGCGCGCTCCTCGGTGGCCAGCGCGAACGCACCGCCGGAGTAGTAGCCGCCCGTGGTGAGCGCCCGGCCCCCGGAGAGCGGAACGAGGATGCCACCGAACCGAGGGGTCGGCGCCGCGGGCACGTTGGTCCACGTCTTCGCGATCGGATCGTAGATCTCGGCCGACGACAGCACCGACGTATCGTTACGACCTCCGAGGACGAGGACGCGGCCGTCGGTCAGCGGGGCGCCCTGCCATCCGTTGCGCGGCGCGCTCATCGGCGTGGTCGCCTCCCAGGCGTCCGTCGCCGGATTGAAGAGTTCGACCGAAGACGAGCTGGACCCTCCGATCACGAGAACCTTTCCGTCCGCGAGCCCTATCGGCCGGGATCCCCAGTGAGTCCCGAGCATGGCGCGGTCGACCCACGTCCCGTTGGCCGGGTTGAACACATGGGTCGCCCGGACCTGGGTGTACGTGTTGACGAAGAGTACTCTGCCGTCCGACAGGCGCACGCCTTCGTGGGAATTCAAGGGGATCGGACTCGGGGTAATCGCGGTCCACGTGTTGTTCGCGACGTCGTAGATCTCGCCGCTCGAGACGAGCGCGTCCGCCTCGTTCGTTCCGCCGTGGACCAAGACCTTCGTCGGCGAGAGGACCACCGCGGCGGCCCACTTCCGCTTCACGCTCATCGAGGCGACCGCGGTCCACGCGGGATCGACGACGATCGGCGCGACGAGCCCTGTGACATCGAGCTCGAGGGCGAAGATGGCCTCGCGATCGTTCACCTCCAGCGTCGCGGTCGGTACGCGATGCGTTCCCGCGGCGTCGACCGCGTCGAGCGGATCCGTGGAGAGCGCGACGCGGCCCGAGGCCTCCACGAGCTCGACGCGCCCCTCGCGGAGCCGGATGTGCGCGATGGCATCGCTCGCCCGGAGCCGCCAGCGCGCGCGGAACGTTCCATGCGGCGCGTGGAGCACGCGGAGCTCTTCGAAGCGATCCGAAAACGCAACGCTCACGAGGTCCACCGCGGGCGTCACGCCGAGATAGAGCACTTTCGAGCCCGCCTGGACGGCCGCTGCGTCTTCGACCTCGAGCGGCTGCACGTCGACGAACGAGCTCGGAGCGTCGTCGCGTGCGATGTGCACGACGCCGCTCGCCGAGCGCGGGATGGCGATCTGGAGCGCGCCGTTCGACACGAGCTCGGCGCCCTGAGCGCGCAGGCGCGTCGCGCGCGCGACCAGGGGAAAGGCGCGGTCGACCGCCGCGAGCGGGCGTGTCGCACGGTCCGAGCGCTCGGCCCCGCGCGGCGCGCATCCCGCCGCCAGGAGCGCACACGCGAACAGCGCTCTGGGTCGGAACATGGAGCGAATCTACCGGGGCATGCGGAGAATTCAGCGAAATTCGATCTGAAAGTCAGCGAAAGTGTTCGACGTGGCGAGATCCTCCGTTCGCGTCGCGCATCGTCGCCGTCACGCCGCTCGGAGTCTCTTCTTGCGCCACAGGAGCGCACGCCCGAGTCCCACGGCGAGCGCCATGCCGACGAACGCGCCGATCACCTCGAGGAGCGCGACGGTGCGCGCCTCCTCTGCGTCGCGCAGCCGGCCCTCGGACTCCTTCAACGTTCCCTGGTACCAGCGCTTCGGAAGGCACCAGTACACGTAGCGCGTCGTGCTCCGGATCGACGCGTGGCCGAGGAGCACTTGCACGGTGCGCAGATCGGTCCCGCCCTCGATGAGATGGGTCGCGAAGCTGTGACGCAGCGTGTGTGGCGTCACGCGCTTCTTCAGCCCCGCCTTGGCGACCGACACGTGCAACGCCTTGCTCACGGCAGCGCGCGTGATCGTCGGCGCCTTCGTGCCGTTGCGCCTGGGAAACAGGTAGGGCCCATTGGGCCGCGCTGCCTTCCAGTACGCCCGAAGCGCCGCCAGCAGGCGCGGGCCGAGCACCGTATGCCGCTCGCGCCCGCGCTTGGCGTTGCGGACGACGATGACCATGCGCTCGCTGTCGATGTACCTGCAGCCGACACACCTCGGTGATCCGCAGCCCGGAGCCGTAGGCCGTCATCAAGAT
>JBKJQC010000664.1:0-10215 GCA_046593995.1 Polyangiales bacterium | reverse complement strand
TCGAGATCGCGCGCGCGATCGCGACGACGCTCGCGACGCCGGCGCCGTCGTCCGATGCGCCGGGGCCAGCAGGGACCGAGTCGTGGTGCGCGACGAGCAACACCGCCCCCGTCGATGCGTGTCCGGCGATCCGGGCGACGAGGTTGTGGACGACCGCGCAGGCGCCGTAGCGACCGCAGCTCGTCGCCACGCGCTCCTCGGGGTGGAGTCCGATGGCCGTGAGCTCTCCCAGCAGGCGCTCGCGAACGCGCTCGGCGCCCGCGGTCCCGGGTGGGTGCGCGGAGACATCCGCGAGGACCCGCGCGCGCACGGCCGAAGCACGCGCGCCCGAGAACAGCTGCGCGGGCGCCGTCGCGGCGATCACCGGAACGTACCGATACCGGAGCTCCGCCACGACGCCGAGCAACACGAGCGTCGTGACGATCGCGAGGACGCGCGCGTGGGGTCGCTCCAAGTCTCGGTCAGGGTCTCACACGCACGAGGCGCGCACCACCGCGCCGCGCGGAATCGTGAAGCGAAAGATCGTCCCCTCGCCCGGGACGCCGGTCGACTCCACCCAGATGCGGCCGCCGTGCTGCTCGACGATGCCCTGGGCGATCGTGAGCCCGAGCCCGAGGCCGCCGTAGCGCGTGCCGTGCGCGCGCCCGAACCGCTCGAAGATCTTCGCCTGCTTGTCGGGCGGGATCCCCACCCCACGGTCGGCCACGCTGACCTCGATCTGCTCGTCGCCGTTCCGTGCGCGCACCAAGATCGGACCGCCACCCGGCGAGTAGCGCGCGGCGTTGGTCAAGAGGTTGATGAGGACCTGATCGATGCGATCGCGATCGGCGCAGATCGTGAGATCGCCCTCAGTCTCGAGCTCGATCGCGTGCGCGGTCGTCAGCGCCTGCATGCGATCGACCTCGACGCGGAGCCGCTCCGCGAGGTCGAAGTCGGTGAGCTGGAGGGAGAGACGACCGGTGCGCAGCCGGCTGATGTCGAGCAGATCCTCCACGAGGCGCGTCATGCGGTCGATCTGCGCAGCGACCATCTTCAACGAGCGCACGAGCGGTTCGCCCGACGCGGGCTCGACGCGTCGAAGGGAGAGCTGCACCTGCGCCTTCGCTGCCGCGAGCGGCGTGCGGAGCTCGTGGGACGCGGCGGCGAGGAAGTCGTCCTTCGCCTGCACGGCGGCCGCGAGCACCTCACGATCGCGGCGCTGCTCGTCGATGTCGGTCGCGGTCCCGATGAAGCCGACGAGCTCCCCCTGCGGCGAGCGCTCCGGCACGGTGCGCACGAGGAACCAGTGGTGGACGCCGTCGGACGCACGCTTCAGCCGGACCTCGACGGAGAAGGGATCGTGCCCGTCGCGCGCCGCGGCCCAGCGCTCCGCGGCGAGCGACCGATCCTCTTCGTGGACCGCCTCGAGGAACCCCTTCGTGGTCGCCTCGGCGTCGAGGCCGGTGTAGTCGGTCCACGTCCGGTTCACGAGGTAGACGGTGCCGTCGGTCCGCGCCGCCCACACGCCCTGCGGCATGACGTCGACGAGCTGCTGGTAGCGAAGCGAGCTCGCGCGCTGGAGCGCCTCGCGTTCGTGACGGAGGAGCTCCTCGCCCTGCAGCCGGATCTGTTCGCGGCGCGCCCAGAGCTCGACGAACACCGAGACCTTCGAGCGCAGGATGTCCGGGTGGAACGGCTTGACGAGGTAGTCGACCGCGCCGTGCTCGTAGCCGCGGAAGACGAACTCCTTCTCGCGACTGACGGCCGTGAGGAAGATGATCGGCACGTGCCGCGAGCGCGGCCGTCCGCGGATGAGCGAAGCGGTCTGGAAGCCGTCGAGCCCGGGCATCTGCACGTCGAGCAGGATGGCCGCGAACTCGTCGTGGAGGACAGCCTTGAGCGCCTCCTCTCCCGACTCGGCAAGGACGATCTCGCATCCGAGGGGCGCGAACACGGCCTCGAGCGCGAGGAGATTCGGCCGATGGTCGTCGACGAGGAGCAGCTTCGCCGGTGAGGCGCGTGAGGCGAGTTCGGTGTCCATCCCGGTCATCGCGGTCATCGCGCGGCCGTCAAAAACGGTACGCGAACACCTCCGATGCAGCGCGAGCACGAGCATCGCGCTCCCCGGTCAGCGAACATGCGCTGCGCGACCGTTCAGCGGACGTTCCGAGGTCAGGGGCAGTGATGGTCGGCTTTGCTGAAGCCGGCCCACTCGAGGCCCGCGCCGTCGTTGGCCTTGGGGAGCGGATCGCCGTCTTTCAGCCGCACCATCACGCACGGCGCGGCGTCGAACGCGATCATGATCGGCTCGACGGCTCGCCCGTCGATCGTCGTGCACATGCGGTCCTTCGAGAGGACGCGTCCGTTGTACTTGATGTCCTCGAGCTTCAGCAGGCTCGCGCCGATCCGCTGCGAGTCTCCGGGGATCTCCGCCTTGCCGATGTCGACAGCCCACATGCCGTTGGTGACGACGACGCCCGTCTTCACCTGCGGGGTGCCGACGGTCTGCGCGCGGCTGAACGTCGTCGCCGTCTCGAGCAGCGGGCGCACCGTGAAGTCGAAGGCGTCGCCCGACTGGATGAACTCGATGTAGAACAAGAGCGATTGGTGCGGGGAGTCCTTCACCAGCTCGGGCAGGCAGCTCGCGAAGTAGGTGCCGCTGATCTCGCTGTTCGCCGTGTCCTCCGTCTCGAACACCGGGACGTCGGCGACTCCGGTATCGGGAGACATGCCGCGCACGTCGTTCGTGCGCTGCACGTACTCGTCGAAGTCACCCTTCGGGTCGACGCATGCGGCGCCGACGGCCACCAAACCAACGGCGGGGAGAAGCAGTGCGCGACAGGCGCGCGAGACGAGATTCCGCATCGTGTGGCTCTGCTGTTCGTGCGCGCGTTCGTGCGCGCGTTCGTGCGCGCGTTCGTGAGCGCGTCGAGATGAGTGCACGGTATGCCCCCCCGTGCGCATCAAGTTCATTCGTGACGACCTCGTTCTCTTCGGGTACCGGTCGAGCGACTCCGCGTGAGCTTCGCGCGACCCCCCTCCACTGACACGGATGTGCGTGCCATGCAATTACCCCTTGACGCGAGACCCGCCTCGGCCCCACTGATGGCAGCTTCCATGAGGTCTACCCTTAGGGGGGGTACGATCACCGTGCTTGCGAGCGCACTGTCGCTCGCGTCTGCGCTCGTGCCCGGAACTGCTCTCGCGAGCGGCTACCTCGCGGCGCGTTTCGGCTCGGATCACGGGACTCCGGTCTCGAACAGTCCGTACGCCGTCTATTACAACCCGGCGGCGCTGGGCGGCATGAAGGGCACGCAGATCGTGCTCGACGGTGCGCTCGTCTTCCGTAGCGCGACGTACGAACGTTCAGCGGACGCATTGACGCCGAGCAATGCGGCGCAGGCCAACGATCCGAATTACGTCAACGCGAACACCGGCAAGGGGCGTCTCTTCAACGTGCTCGGCCTGCCGTACCTCGGCGTGGCGAGTGACCTCGGGACGAAGAACCTCCGCGTCGGCTACGCGTTCTACGTCCCCTTCGGCGGACAGGCCGAGTGGCGCGACAACAAGCAGTGGGCCGGATCCACGTACGCGCCCGGCGCCGTCGACGGCCCGCAGCGATGGCACAACATCAGCGGCCAGATCCTCGCGATCTACAACACGGCCGCGCTCGCCTACCGCATCGAGTCGGCGAACCTCACCATCGGCGCGAACGTCAGCGTCATCTACCACCACGCGAAGACGGTCCGCGCGCGCAACTTCGATGCGAGCGACGACATTCGGGCGGGCAACTCGCTCAAGGAAGGGCGCTCCTTCCTCGACGTCAGCACCATCAACATGTCGGCGGCGCTCGGCGTCTACTGGGAGCCGGTCGTCGACACGTTCCGCGTCGGCCTCTCGTACACCAGCCAGCCGGGATTCGGCACGACCCGCATGAGCGGCGTGCTGCAGAACCAGTTCGGCAACATCGCGGCGCAGGCCGAGCAGACGCCCGTCGACTTCCTGCAGGCGTACCCGGACATCGTCCGCCTCGGCCTCTCGTACAAGCCGACGAAGACGACGGAGCTCCGCTTCGACGCGGACTACGTCCGCTGGTCGGTGTTGAAGAACCAGTGCGTCGTGGGTGCGGCCGACGAGGCGAAGGGGATTCCGAAGGCCAACTGCGACGTCGACGCGAACGGTGCGCAGCCGCCGACGGGCCGCGTCGTCCTGAACATCCCGCGTGACTGGAAAGACGCGATTGGCGTGCGCGCTGGCGGCGCCTGGTGGCCGATGGACCCCCTCGAGCTGTTCGGCAGCGTCTCCGTCACGACGTCCGCCGTCCCGAAGACGACGATCGATGTCAGCACGATCGACTCGACGCGCCTCTACCTCGCGCTCGGCGCTCGCTACATGGTCAGCAAGAACCTCGCGGTCGCGGGCTCGTACAACCCGATCTACTTCTTCCCCGTCGATACGGTCGACGCCAACGGCGTCGGCCAGAGCAAGCACGACACGTACAACGCGACGTCCCGCTCCCCGAGCGCAGACGGCAAGTACTCGTCGTTCATCCACATGATCAACGTCAACGGCACGATCATGTTCTGAGCCGGCGCGCGCGCATGGGCGGATGGTCCCAGAAAGGCGCCCCTCTGACGAGGCCAGTCACGAGGACCGTGACGTGCGTCATGGCCGACGCGTACCATCGCCGTCATGCGTGCCGTCGCGTTGGCCCTGCTCGTCGCGCTCTCCTCGTGCTCGTCGAACGCCGCCGATCCTCCCGCCACGACCGAGGCCCCCGTCTTCGCGCTCTACGGGGCGCTCTCAACGACCCGACTCGCGCCGTTCCCTTCGGATCGCTACACGAAGGCGGATCCCTCGACGCCGACCGGCCTCCGCGTCGACGTGACGAGCGCGAACACCAACGACAAGGTCGTCGAGCTGTACCCGAAGACCGTCGCTGACCTGAACACACTCGACGGGTTCTCGACGGTCGGCGGGATGGTGCTCGGCTTCTCTGGTGACATCGATCCGGCGTCGGTCATGCGCGGCGCGGATGGCTACGCCGGCAAGGACGCGCCGGCTGTGTTGCTCGACGTCGACGACGGCTCGCCCGAGAAGGGGAAGACGGTCTTCCTCCTGCCGCTCTACACGACGACCGCCGACGGTGCGTTCGACTACGTCGGGGAGGATCACACGCTGATCCTCCAGCCGGCGAAGCCGCTCCGCCCGAAGACCAAGTACCTCTTCGTGCTGACCAACAAGGTGAAGTCCCGCGGCGGTGCGCCGGTGCAGGCAACGGCGGAGACGCGCGCCCTCCTGGACGGCGCGGAGAAGGGACCGTACGGCGATCGCCTCCGCGCGCTCCTCCCGGTGCTCGAATCGTCGCAGGGGATCGGGAAGAGCGCGATCGTCGCGGCCTCGACGTTCACCACGCAGACCGTGCACGACGAGCTCTTCGCCGCGGCCGAAGCTCGCCGTGCCGCCATGTCGCCCACGCTTAAGGAAGCGCCGCGCGTCGTGGAGGCGCCGATGGGTGACGACAAGCGCGTGCGCTTCGCCACGAGCTTCGACGCGCCGGAGTACCGGACGCCCAAACCCGGTGGGAGGTTCGTCGTCGAGAACGGCAAGCCGACGCCGCAGTCGACCGCGCAGCTCGAGATGCTGCTCGCGTTCTCCGACTCGACGAAGTCCGGCCCGCGCCCGATCGTGATCTACGGACACGGCCTCGGGGGCGACAAGGAAGGGGTGTGGGGGACGGCCGACCGGCTCGCCGCGCTGAATGTCGCGGTCTTCGCCATCGACGCGCCGGAGCACGGCTCGCGGAGCGCCAAACCCGGCGACAGCTTCGGCTCGATCTTCGCGTTCTTCGGCATCGACTCGGCGACGAAGGGGGAGTCGTTCGTCCTCGCGCGCGCCCGGGACAATTTCCGCCAGATGGCGCTCGATCAGCTCGAGCTGGTGCGCCTGATCGCGAGCCTGAAGGACCTCGACGTCCTCCCGCTCGGCGCGCCCGACGGCATCCCCGACCTCGACACCACGAAGATCCTCTACCTCGGGCACTCCTTCGGCTCCGTGATGGGGCCGACCGCGGCCGCGCTCGCGCCCGAGATCCAAGCCGCGGTGTGGAACGTCGGCGGCGCGGGGCTGACGACGCTCCTGCGCGACTCGAACACGTTCAAGTTCATCATCGATGCGCTGCGGCCGGTCGGTACGCCGCAAGGGGACGTGAATCGCTTCTTCGCCGTGACGCAGGCGATCATCGATCGCGGCGATCCGCTGAACTACGCGAAGTTCGTCACGCTCGAAGCCCCGCCCGGCGTCACCAACTGGAGGCCGCGCGACGTGTTGCTCCAGGAGGTCTTCGGCGACTCGATCGTGCCGAACAGCACCACCGAGCTCCTCGCGCGCGCGACCGGCCTCGTCCACCAACTCCCGAAGCGCGGAGAGATTTTCGGCCTCTCGACCACGAGCGGACCGGTGACGGCGAACCTACCGACGGGTGCGACGGGCGCGATCGCGCAGTTCGAACGCGGCGCGGACGGCAAGCTGATCGATCACGGCTCGCTGATCTTCGCGCCGGAGGGACGCGCGCAATACGTCGAGTTCTTCCGCACGGTCCTCGAAAAGGGACGCGCCACGGTCCCCCCGCCTCCCTGACCCGGCTTGCACCCCAAACGAGCCCCGCGCATCCTTCGCGCCGACTCCATCATGGCCGGACGTACCTTCGCCATCGGCGACATCCACGGCGACATCGGCGCCCTGTGGCAGCTTCTCGCGAAGTTTCCTCAGCTCGACCCGGGGGACACCATCGTCTTCCTCGGTGACTACGTCGATCGTGGGCCGCGTTCGCGCGAGGTCGTCGACTACGTCCGCAACCTGCACAAGCAGACGCCCGCCCAGGTCGTGTGCCTGCGCGGCAACCACGAGGACGCGTGGCTCCGCGTGGTCGAGCGTGGCTGGGACGGCTTCGTGCTCCCGCCGATCAACGGCTGCCTCGCCGCCTACCGCTCGTACATGGGGGGGCCGACGCCGGAAGAGGGTGAGGAACCGCAGCCGCACGAGAAGGAGGGCCTGATGAAGGGGCAGTTCTTCCCGAACGACGTGCTCCACTGGTTCTACAATCTCCCCCACTTCTACGAGGACCAGCACGCGATCTACGTCCACGCCGGCCTCCCGAAGAAGGGCGAGCGCTGGGCGCACCCGACGGAGCTCGACGACAAGACGGTCCTCCTCTGGATCCGCGACGAAGACTTCTTCGTGAACTATCGTGGAAAATCGGTCGTCTTCGGTCACACGACGACGTCTTGCCTCCCCCCGGAGCTCTCGAGCTTCACCCCCGACGACCCCGACGATCTCTGGGCCGGTGTGAACGTGATCGGTATCGACACCGGTTGCGGCAAAGGGGGCTTCCTCACCGCGGTCGAGCTGCCTGCCATGCACGTCTACGAGTCCCGCGAATGAGCACGCCTTCCTCCCCCCCGCCCCCGTCCGGTCGACTCTCCAAGGAGGCGCTCGAGCACCTCCGCGACAACCTCCGCAAGCGCGGGCAACGTGCCTCGATCGTGACCGGCCCGAAGACCTCGGCCGATCTCATCGAAGCGATGCAGATCGTCGAGGAGTACGGCCCGATCTGCGAGGCGATGTACCTGATGATGGCGGCCGACGCGAAGGTCGTGAACTCCGAGCGCGAGGTGCTCAAGGGCGCCCTCGACGTGCTCTCGGGCGGTCGCGTCCGCACCATGCACATCGAGGCGATGATCGACTCGGCGTCGCGCCGCGTCGCGACGGAGGGAGCCGACAAGCGTCTCGCCAAGGTCATCGAGCAGCTGCGTGACGATCCCGCACGCGCGGAGGCGACCGTCGTCCTCGCCGCAGCGATCGCCGCCGCCGATTCGCGCATCGTCGCCGAGGAGCACGCCGTCCTCGATACGCTGTTCCGCGGCCTCGGGATCGATCCGAAGCAGGCGAACGCGCTGCTCGCCGAGCTCGACACGGACGCGACGGAATCCACGAAGTGACCGTGGGTCGCGACGCGATCCTCCTGATCGGTCACGGCAGCGTCGAAGATCCGTCCGAGATTCCGGACTTCGTCCGGACGATCCGCCACGGTCGTCCGACGCCGCAGTCCGTGATCGACGAGGTCGAGCATCGGTGGAAGGCCATCGGCGGCTCGCCGCTCCTCGCGATCACGAAGGAGCAGGCCGCGAGGCTGCAGGAGCGCCTCGGCGTGCCGGTCGCCGTCGGAATGCGTCTGTGGAAACCATGGGCGAAGGACGTCGTCCGCACGCTCGCGGCAGAGGGCATCGAGCGTGTGGTGAACGTGCCGCTCGCGCCGTTCAGCACCCACGTGTACAACGCGCCCGTCGAAGCCGCGTGCCGCGAAGCGGGCATCGCGTTCGTGCCTTCCGCGCCGTGGGGCGAGGAGCCCGCGCTGATCGACGCGTTCGCGACGGTAACCCGCGAGGCGCTCGCCGCATCTGCGCGTGCTCGACGCTTGGAAGATGCGCACGTGCTCTTCACCGCGCACTCACTTCCGATGCGCGTGGTCGCGAGCGGTGATCCGTATGCCGACCAGGTGCGCGCGACCGCCGAGCACATCGCGCGGTCGCTCTCTCGTAGCGACCGCTGGTCGCTCGCGTTCCAGAGCCAGGGCATGGACGGAGGCGAGTGGCTCGGGCCCGACGTCGGAGCGTCGTTCGCGTCGATCGCCGCTGCCGGTGGGCACGCCGTCGTGGTGACCGCCATCGGGTTCCTCGCCGATCACACCGAGATCCTCTGGGATCTCGACGTGGAAGGGCGCGCCCTCGCCGAGAAGGCGGGGCTCTCGTATCACCGCGCGGCGTCGCTGAACGTGCATCCGCGGTTCATCGACGCGCTCGAGGCCGTCGCGCGACGCGGGCTGTCGTCTACGTCGAACACCGCGTCCTAGAGACGACCCAGAGGGATCATGCCGCGGCCGAAGAAGATCCCCCGCGGCGCCTTCATCGATCTCGGTGTCTTCGACGCCAAGGGTTTCGGCGGGGGCCGGCGCGTGCGGGCGTACGTGCCGCACGGCCACCGTCACGATTGTCCGCGTCCCTCCCTCTGGCTGTTCGACGGACAGAACGTCTTCGGCGACGAGGGGAGCTTCGCCGGGGGATGGCACGCGCACGAGGCGCTCGACCGCTTCGCCGCCCTGAAGAAGCCGCTCGCGCCGGTGATCGTCGCGATCGATCACGGCTCCGAGCGACGCATCGACGAGCTCACCCCGTTCTCCGACGGCACGAAGGGTGGCAAGGCCGACGCGTTCCTCGCCTGGATGATCGGCACGCTGATGCCCGTCGTGGGTCACAGCGTCGCGCTCCGCACCGGTCCCGAGTCGACATTCATCGGCGGCTCCTCGCTCGGCGGGCTGGCGGCGTTCTACGCGCACTTCCGGCACCCCGAGGTCTTCGGCGGCGCGCTCGCGATGTCCCCTTCGTTCTGGTTCGGGCGACGGCAGCTCTTCGACTTCGTGAACGCACATCCCACGCCTTGGACGTCGCGGATCTACATCGATGCAGGTGCGCGTGAAGCGCGCGGGATGATGCTGCAGCACGCGAAGCAGATGTCCGAGGTGCTCGCGGCGCGTGGGTGGGGGGCGGAGAAGCTGATGTGGCGACCGGATCAGAAGGGCACGCACTCCGAACGGCATTGGCGTCGCCGCTTGCCGAAGGCGCTGCGGTTCCTCTTCCGCTGATCCGCGACACGCATTTTGCGCAGCGCGTCGATGGCGGAGCGGCGCCTGAGGTGTGCCCATTGTCGGGAAGAAAGTTGGGAACGAAATCGGAGGTCGGACGTCTCAAGCTTCGTGAGGGTGCTGCCACCCGTCGAGTGACCATCCAAGATGTTCGTTTGACACGGTTCAGTTGTCGTGGTAGACCCCTTCTCGCATCTGACTGAGTGAGCACTCCCATGAACCTCTTCCTCCACAACCATGCGCAAGCGCATCGCAAAGCCCTGACGGGCCTGAGCTGGTCACAGCTCCAGCCGTCCATGGCGATGTTGCGCCCGGCCGGCTCCGGCCGGGTGGCGGTGGAAGGTTCGACGATCCCCGGCGGCATCCTCAGCGGCAGCTATTCGCAGCCCTGTCGAGCCAGCGAAGTCGGGACGAGCACGCTTCGCGGCGAGCGCGTCACCGGCTTCGGCAAGAACCCGCAGGAGGATCGCTAGCGGCGGCCCATTTCACGAACGCTCACGCGTCTCGAGAAGGCCGCCCCGGTTCCCCACCGGAGG
>JBKJQC010000661.1:0-4062 GCA_046593995.1 Polyangiales bacterium | reverse complement strand
GCGGTGACGGTGGTCGCCGAGGTCGGCGAGCTCTCGCGCTTCGAGCATCCCCGGCAGCTGATGGGCTACAGCGGCGCCGTACCCAGCGAACACTCGAGCGGCACCGCGCCGTGCGCGCCGGGTTGTGGACGACCCGCACGGGACGCCGCGCCGATCCGATGGAGCTTGCCGCGGTGCGCATCCCCATCACCGACCAGAGGTACGAGTCGCTCGACGCGGAGTGAGACGACGCCGCGCGCCGACGGCGACGAGCGCGACGAGCGCGACGACCCAGGATGGCCAGCGTGTCGGACGGGCATGCATCGAGCAGCCGCCGCCATCCTCGGTGTCGCCGCTGGCGGGCGCGCTCACGCACTGGGATGACGACGAGTCGCACGTCGCGCCGCTCACGCAGTCTTCGCTGGTCACGCACGTCGTCCTGCACGCGCCGGTCGAGTCGCAGCGATACGGCGCACAGGTCTGGGCAGGGCGACCGTCCCCCGGGATCGACGTGAGCCCATCGGAAGAGCACGTCGCACCCGGTCGTGGCGCGCACTTGCCCGCATTGCAGGCGAAGCCCGTCGCGCAGTCGGTGTCGGTGACGCAGGAGGTCTTGCACTTGAACGTGCCGTCGCACGCGAGGTTGCCCGGGCACGCCGACGACGGCAGACATGCGCCGGTCGCATCGCAGACGGCGAGCTTCCCGTCGGTGCAGCCGCTACCGCACGCCGTACCGGCGCTCGGATAGGTGCACACCGCCGCGACGATGCCGTCGCACTGCCCGGTGCACGGCGTACCGGCGCCGTTGCATGCGGCGCGTGGTGAGCGTGGCGTTCCCTTCACGGGGACGCACGAGCCTTCGTTCGCCGGCTCGGCGCACGCCTCGCAGAGACCGCTGCACGCGCGATCGCAGCACACGCCATCGGCGCACGCTCCGGAGGCGCACTCCTTGTCGGCAGCGCACGCCTCGGCGCGCTTCTTCTTCGATGCGCAAGTACCACTCGACGAACAGTACCCCGCGGCACCGCAGTCAGCGTCGGCCACGCACGTCGTCGCGCAGCCGTTGCCCGCCGCGTTGCACGCGAAGGCACCGCACGAGACCGTATTCGCGCGGCACGCGCCGACGCCATTGCACACGTTGTTCGTGACGACGGCTTCGCTGCACGTCGCGCCCGGACAGTCGCCGCGCGGATCCTTCCCGTCTGGGATCGAGCTGCACCTGCCTGTCGTACCCCCAGTGAGCGCCGCGGTGCATGCGCGACAGGTGCCGCACGCCTCGTCGCAACACACGCCGTCGACGCAGTGACCGGACGAGCACTCGAGGCCAGCTCCACAGGCCGTGCCCTCGGTCTTCTTCGGCTTGCACGTCCCTCCGCCGCAGTACGCGCCGGCCGCGCACTCGGCGTCGGTCGTGCACGACGTCTGACACGCGGTGGCCGTCCCGTTGCACGCATAGGTTCCGCAGCTCGTGGGCGCGTTCGGACGGCATCCGCCGACGCCGTCGCAGACGCCCGCGCCCGCGCCGGCGGCGGTGCACATCGAGGCGGGGCACTTGGCGTCCGCACCGCCGTCGGCGACCGCGCCGCACGTGCCGTCGGCGCCGGTGGCCTTTCGAGCGGCGCGGCAGCTCGAGCACGTCCCAGAGCACGCTGTGTCGCAGCACACGCCCTCGACACAGTTGTCACTCGCGCACTCGCGCGCAGCGACGCACGTGACGCCCGCGGCCTGCTTCGGCGCGCACGAGGTGCCCTTGCAGTACATCGTCGTGCCGCCGCCGCACTCCGCGTCGGTCGAGCAACTCTGGTTGCAGCCCGTACCGTCGGCGGTGCAGGGATATGGCGCGCAACTCCTCGCCTTGCCGATGCACGCGCCTGCGCCGTTGCACACCTGTTCGGTGACGGTACCCGCGGCGCACGAGTTGCCGACGCACTGCTCGTACGGATCGAGCCCGTTCGGCACGTTCACGCAGGTCCCATCCGGCTGGCCGGTGATCGTCTGTCGACACGCCTGACACGTGCCGCACGGGCCGCTGCAGCAGATCCCGCCGACGCACACGTTCGACACGCATTCCTGCGCGCTGCCGCACGTCTGTCCGAACGCCTTCTTCGCCAGGCAGGTCGAGCCGCTGCAGTAGGCGGTCGTGAGGCACTGGCTGTTCGACGAGCACGTCGTTCGGCACGTGGTCGGCGACGCGCAGATGAAGTTGTCGCAGGTGCCCGAGCTCACCTTGCAGGCGCCGGCGCCGTCGCAGACGCCGGGGCCGACCTTGCCGTCGAGACAGTACGGGTTGGCGCAGCCGTCGTTCTTGTTGTTGATCACGAAGCCGCACACGCCGTCGCTGCCGATGCCTTTCGCGGCGGCGCTGCACGCTCGACACGTCGTGTTGCACGGCTCGTTGCAGCACACGCCGTCGGCGCAGAATCCCGTCGAACACTGCGATCCACTCGTGCAGGGATCGGCTTGGCTGCGGAGAACCGAATAGATGTACGCGGCACCCTGCCCGTCGACGCCGCCTGCCCCGACGAGGAGCTGTCCGCCGTGACCGGAGGAGAGTGCGGTGCCGAACCCGTCGGTGCCGTTCGCGATCGGCAGCGTGAGCCGCTGCTGCTGTGTGAACGCCCCTGAACCGACCCGCAGATAGATGTACGTCGACCCCGCGTTCACCGGCGCGCCGACGGCAGCGATCGTACGCGTTGCGTCCAACGGATCCGCCCACACCGCGACGGACAAGCCGAAGAAGGTGCCCGTCGTCCCTGCGAGCTTCTGTTGCTGCGACCAGACCGCGCCGCCGCGCGTGAACACGTATGCGGCGTCCTTGCCTTGGGCGCCGATCAGCGCGGTGTCACCCGCCACGGCGACCGCCGCCCCGAACCTGTCGCCGTCCGCGGGATCACTCGGTGTCAGGATCGCTTGCTGCGACCACGTCGTGCCCGACCGGGTGAACACGTACGCGTATCCCCGGTCCGTCGCGCCCGCGCCTTTGCCGTACGCGCCGATGACGGCCGTGTTGCCCGAGAGCGCCACGGACGATCCGAACAGATCGGAACTGTTCCCGTCGCTCGCCATCAGCTTCTGCTGCTGTGACCACGTGGTCGAGCCAATCGGGCGGAAGAAGACGTACGCTGCGCCGACGTTCGACGACGAACCGCTGTCCTTGAAGGGTGACCCGACGAGCGCGGTGTAGCCGATCCCGCTGTGTCCTTCGAGCGCCACGGACCGCCCAAAATTGGAGTTGGCGGCGTAGTCGGACGCGACGAGTTTCCTCTGCTCGGACCAGGTCGTCACAGGCCTGACGAACACGTACGCCGCGCCCGCGCTGTCGGCGAGCGCAACGTCCTCGCCCGGTGCGCCGACGAGGGCGACGTTCGATCGTATGGCGACGGCCCGGCCGAACTGCGCACCCGCTTGGACGGTCGAAGGGGTGAGCTGGCCGTCCCACGCCCACGTACTGTTCGTGAAGTCGTAGACGTGCGCCGTGCCGGCGCTCGAGCTCCTCGCGTACGCACCGATCACGAGCTGCGACACGGTGTGCGCGACGGCAGCGCCGAAGAACTCGCCGGTCGCGCGCATGGGGGAAACGAGCTTTCCACCGCCGGTGCTCGTGGTCATCGCAACCGCCACCAGCGGATCGACGACGAGCGGATACGTCGCCGTCGCGTCGTCGACCACGATCGCGAGCCGCGGTCCGTCGAGCTCGAAGCGCGCGGGCGTCGTCACACCAAGCGCGTCTCGCACGAAGAGCGAGCCGTACGTCGCGCGCGTCGCTCCTGTGGCATCCATCAGCGCGATGCGGTCGCCGTCCGCGCGCATCGCCATGCCGTCGCCCGCGAGCTCGAGCCGCAGAGCACCGACGCCGCGCGCACGATCACGAATCGTGAAGCCTTGCTCGAGACCCTCCGCCAAATTTGCGTACCACTCGTCGATCCCATCGGCGCGCACATAGGTCGTGCGATCGCCGCGTACTTCCGGCTCGGTCATGAGCGCAGCGTGCATCGCCGCCTCGCGCCCCCAGCGCGTGAGCTGCATCGCCCAATGCCAACTCTTGCCATCGACGATCACCGCGCGGTCGTCGAATTGCGCTTC
>JBKJQC010000527.1:0-3173 GCA_046593995.1 Polyangiales bacterium | reverse complement strand
TGGCGCGTCGTACTCCGGGAACGAGCGGCGCCTCGACTTCGACTTCAACTTCATCATGCGTCGGAAGTACGACGTCGATCGCGGCTTCGGCGTGACCGGCGCGCGCAACGCTCGCGGGTTCAACGGCTCGCTCCGCTGGTTCCAGAACTTCGGCGATCTGCGCGATCTGAACAACCGCTACGCGCAGTGGATCGTGGCGATCGCGTTCCAGCGCGCACCGTTCGGCTTCAGCTTCGAGCGTCGACCGGTGACGGAGCTCTCCGCGTACTGGCAGATCGGTTGGGACACGCGGCTCCAGCTCCAGGATCCGCGGAGCGGCACCGCCGGATCGATCAACATCGCCCCGGCGTGGGCGCGGCCCGACGGCGGCACGTCACGGACCCACGTCAACCTCAGCGCGCGCGCGGCCTATCTCTGGTGGCAGCACATGCGGAGCACCACCGCGCTCCACGCAGCGATCGCGACCGTCCTCGGCCCGGCGTTCGACACGCAGTTCCTCGGCGTCAGCGACCGCAACATGCTGAGGGCCTTCGAAGCCGACGAGTTCCTCTCGCGCTCGCGCGTCTATTTCATCATCGAGCAACGGATCAAGGCGATCACGGGTGTCTTCCTCGATGCGGGGCACGCGGCCTGGGTGAAGTCGCTCGAGATCGTCCCGTTCGGCGCCGTGGCCGCGCTCTCCACCCGCGACAGCGCGATCGACTTCAAGGCCAAGGGTGGCCTGATCGCCGAGCTCGGCGTCGGCGTCCGCTTCCACCACGAGTACTTCGGCGTGCAGCCCGGTCTGATCGCGGTCGACTTCGCGTGGCCGTTCGGTCGCGTGGACGACTGCGTCCGCCGCGGTCAGATCACGAGCGGCGGCTTCTCGTTCAACGACGAGCTCTCGAGCGGCCCCGCCGAGGAGTGCGTGCGGAAGCGGCAGCCGTTCGGGTTGTGGGTGAGCGCAGAGCAGACGTTCTGATCGCTCACACCGCGTCCGCTAGAGTGCTGGCGTGACCGTGATGAGCCCGTCCGTCGTTCTCCACTACCGGGAGCGAGCAGATCATTTCTTCCATGCGGCCGCAGAGCTCGCGACCATGCAATCGGAGGGATACGCGACGTCGGTCGGTCTGCTCTCGGTGCATGGTTGCATTGCGCTCGCGGACGCCGTCCTGGTCGCGGTCGAGGGAACGCGCACGCGCACGCGCACTAAGGCTGACGATCATGCCCAGGCAGCCCGGCGTCTCCGCGGCTGGTGCTCGTCCAAGGGATTGTCCGAGGCCGGCCTAAAACACTTCGAGTGGCTACTCGGCCAGAAGAACCATTTTTCGTACGACGATGCCCCCGTGAAGGAAGAGCACCTGCTGCTCGCGAAGGTGAAGATGGAGCAGTTCTTCGCCTGGGCTTTCCAAACGTTCCCGGCGGTGGCACAAATGAGGGAGCCCTCCGATGCGTGACCGTCTCGAACTCCGCGCGCTCGATCCCGTGGCGCAGTGCCTCATCCGAAGGCTCACCGTTCCGCGCGTCTACTTCGCGGCCGACTGGCCCGGCATGGCCGACCAGCGCGTCGATGTCCTCGCGATCGATCGCGACGGCGTCGGAGATACCCACCTCGTAGAGGTTCGGCGGACGGCGGCAGACGCCCTCGCGGCGCTGCCGGTGCTGTTCGCGGCGAGCGCGCCGTTTCGTTGGATCGCGTTCCCGCGAGGCAGCGAAGACTCGGAGGCCCAATCGGTTCTGGCCTCGCGTGACGCGCTGCATGTCCAAGGCACGGCAGGACGCGTCGGCATCATCGAGATCGTCGAGATGGTCGGCGGCACGCTCGGAGCGAATGTCCGCCTCGCGGCGGAACGATTTCCGGACGCTGTGTATGACGTCGCTACGGCGTTCTCCGGATCCCACAAAGCAAACATTCAGTTCGGCGGGTGAGCGAGTCGGGTCTCGGTCTCCTGCGCCTCCTCGGCGCGATTTTCCTTCCGCCACTGGTAGGACTGATGACGCTGGCGGCACTCGCCCTCGCCGACGCCTGTCCCAAGGCGCTCCTGCCGAAGCTCTCCCAAGGCGTGAAGCCGACCAAGGTCGACGGCACGAAGTGTTTCTACCAGACCGTGGAGGTGGCCTGCCCGTGATCGATACCAAGAGCGTCGCGCTCGCCGCGACGATGATGCTCGCGTGCGGAAGGTCCCCGACCACGGCGCCCGCGCACGCATCCGCATCCGCATCCGCATCCGCGCACGCATCCGCGCACGGATCCGCATCCGCGCACGCATCCACATCCGCATCCGCGCACGGATCCGCATCCGCATTCAGCCGCCCCGAAACCGGCCCCTTCGAGACCCCCTTCCTCGGCACCCGCGTCGTCTACTGGACCGCGCCGCACGCTCCGGGACGACAACGCCTGATGGCGATGCTCCACGGCGTCTGCAACCCGCCGGGCTACGCATGCGGCCTGTGGACCGACACCGCGAAGGACCTCGGCTTCCTCGTCTGTCCGACCGGCAACGCGAGCTGCGGCAAGGCGATGTACGACGCGCCGACCTGGACCGTCGGCGAGACCCAGATGGACGAAGATCTCGAGCGCGCGATCACCGTCGTCGAATCCCACGCGCAAGGCGAGCTCGCGCGCGAAGACGCGGTCCTCCTCGGCTTCTCGCGCGGCGCATACGCGGCGCCGAAGATCGCCGCCGCCCACCCGGGACGTTGGCCCTATCTCGTGCTGATCGAGGCGGACGTTAAGCTCACCGCCGCGCAGCTCCGCGCCGCGAAGGTCCGCGGCGTCGCCCTGATCGCCGGCGGCATCGGCTCGCAGCTCGCGGGCGAGCGAAAGACCGCCAACGCCCTCGCCGCGCAAGGCTTCCCGGCGAAGCTCTGGGTGATGGAAAAGGCCGGACACCACTACTCGGCGGACATCGCGACCCTGATGAACGAGGCGATCACCTGGGTCACCGCGCAGCGCCCCTGAGGGCATTGCGGAGCGCCGCACGCTCCCGCAGCGTGCGGTTCATGCGACGTCTCGTGCTCGCCGCCTTCTGCGCCATCGCCTGCAAGTCGTCGGAGGAGGGTGGTCCGGCAGCGGCGCCTCCTTCGGCGTTCGTGCCGCCGCCGAAGAGCGCGGTCGTGGAGGAGGGGATCGTGCGCGAAGTGTTCGAGGTCGAGGGCGTCGCCGCGCCGAAGAACCCGACGCTCGACGTCGA
>JBKJQC010000006.1:0-3252 GCA_046593995.1 Polyangiales bacterium | reverse complement strand
CTTCGCCACGGTAGCGGCGCTCCGGCGCGAGCTTCCGCGTGTGCTCGCCTGGGGCGTCGCCGTAGCGGGACCGGCGGCAGCGCTCGTTGCCCTGCGCGCGTGCGAGCGCGCGGCGATCGGCGATCACCGTCTCGTGCTCGTGCCGCTCGCGGCGCTCGCCGCGATGCTCGTGTGCGACGGCGCGATCGAGCTGTTCGTCTTCCTGCGCCGTCGCCGCGAGCGCTACGCTGCCCCGTGACGATGCGTGGCCCCATGTCACCGAAGGCTGGCTTGTACGCGATCTTCGACCTCGACGCGTGGCGCGCGCGCGGCGTCGATCCCGTCGCGCTCCTCGAGCCGATCGCGGACGCGCTGCTCGCCGCTTCGCCCGCTGCGCTGCAGCTCCGCGCGAAGCACGAGGGGGCGCGGACGACACTCGACCTCCTGCGCCGTCTCGCTCCGCGGGCGCGCGCGTGTGGCGTCCCGCTCTTCGCGAACGATCGCCCCGATCTCGCGCTCCTCGCGGGCGCCGATGGGGTGCATGTGGGCCAGGACGATCTGCCCGTCGACGATGCGCGTCGCGTCGCACCGGCGCTCCTCCTCGGCGTGTCGACCCACGATGCGCGACAGCTCGAGCTCGCGCTCGACGCGCGCCCGACGTATGTCGCGTATGGGCCGTTGTTCGCGACGCGGAGCAAAGAGAACCCCGATCCGGTCGTCGGGCTCGCTGGGGTGCGCGCGGCGGTCGAGCGCGCGCGACCGCTCGGCGTGCCCATCGTCGCCATCGGCGGGATCGATCGCGCGCGCATCGCCGAAGTCGCGGCCGCGGGCGTGCGCCTCGCCGCCGTCATCTCGGACCTCGTGGTGGTGCGCGACGGCGCGCCGGATTTCGCCGAGGTCACGGCGCGCGCCCAGGCGCTCGGGAGCGCGCTCTCCGCGTGATCACCATCGCGCTCGGTCTCGCTGCGGTGGCGGGCGGCGTGGCCGCGGGACGTTGGGTGTACCGGCGCATCCGCGCCATGCGCACCACCGACGACGAAACGCTTCCTCTCTCCGCGCGTGCTCCGGTCGCTCTCGGCGACGTGCTCGTGCTCGACGGCGGCCACGGACGCTCGCTCTGGCTCGCGCGGTCTCTCACGCTCGCCGAGGGGGAGGCCGCGCCTTTCCTCGTGCTGTTCGAGGCCGATGGTCCGCTCGCGACCCGCGCGATCGTGGCGTTCGATCCGCTGCGCGTCGACGAGATCGCGGTGCTTTCGCCGCAGGATCTCCCCGGTGCGACTCTCCAAGGGGCCGCGGCGCTGCGCGCGCCGATGTCGCTCGAGGTCGAGATCGACGGCGCGCCGGTCGTCTTGCGCAACGAGCTGCGCCGGACGGTGGTGGCATCGTTCGACCGCGTGCCCGATGCCGAGGGAGCCAGCGATCTACCGAGCCCGGGCGAGGTCGCGGTCGCCACGTTCGCGGGCGGCGCGCATGGACGTGCGGTGCTGGTGCGCGATGCGCGGGGCATCACGCGCGTCTATGTCGGGCGTACCATCTCGCTCGCGGCGGTGTCGCTCCTTCAGAGCGGCTTCGTCGTCGCGCGTCCCTGATCGTCGACCGAGAGGAGCTCGTCGACGCGACTCTCGGCGGCGTCGAGCCGCTTCTGCGCATCCCGCGCGAGCGCGATCCCCTGCTCGAAGGCTGCGAGCGACTGATCGAGCGACAGCTCGCCGTCCTCGAGTCGCTTCACGATCTCCGCGAGCTTCTTGATCGCTTCCTCGTAGCTCGCAGGAGGCGTGTTCGCGTCGGGCGGGGGCGTCACGGCTTCGCAGGTTTGGCAGACGCAGCGGGCGCCGCAAGGGGTGCTTTGGCCGTGACGAGCGTCACGACTGGGGCCACGTCGACGACGACCGGACCCGGCGGGGCGCGGAAGACGTGCAGGTAGCCACCGGCATCGACCGAGGCCGGGAGCGAGAGCCCGTCGATGCCCATGGCCGTCGCGACGACGGTCGTGCCCTTCGGGACGAGCACGCGCGTCATGACGACCTCGCTGCCGGAGAGCAGCGGTGCGCTCGGCGCGATCGCGGTGCTCGTCTGAGCGGTGGCGGCGATCGCGCGGACCTCGGCGTCGGGATCGAGCCGCTTCGCGTCCTCGAGCGCCGACCTGCCGGCGGCATCGCCGCGCGCGACCAGCGCTCGGGCGGCCGCGCGTCGCAAGACGACGGGCGCGTACTCACGAAGTCGCGTCGCGAGCTCGCCGGTGGCGTGTCGATCGGGCGAGGCCCCGAGTCCGAGCAACGCCGCCGCGCGCACGGCGATCGAGTCCGCGGAGAGCGCGCGCGTCGCGTGCGCGAGCGCGGCCGCGCCGCCGCGGGCCGCGAGGACGAAGGCCGCGAGCGGGGCTGCGTTGCCGTCCTCGGCGAGCCAGGTCGCGAGCGTCGCCGTCGTGATCGGGACGTCGCGCGCGACGCTGCCGTCGATCGCGCGCGCCGCGACCCCGGCCAGCAGGCGCACGAGCTCGGGGTCGTCGTTCGGATGCGCCACGAGGTGCTTACGCGCGACCGCCGCCGCGGCGAGGCGCGGATGCGCGCGGAGGGCCGTGGCCGCAGCGCGCTTTCGTGCGGCGTCATCGCTCTCGAGCGACGCCGCAGCGTCATCGAGATCGAGCACGGCGAGCAGGAGGAACCCGGCGGACCGATTCGCAGCCTCCCCCGACGCGGCGAGCTCCTTCGCAGCGCTCTTCGCGCCGGAGGGCACGGAGGAGACGCGCGCGGCGCGAACCGCTGCGGCATGGACGATCCTTCGTCGGGCGATCGGCGAGCCGGCTACGAGGATCGACGCGAGGCCGTCCTCCGCGGCCGAGAGCGGCGAGATCGCGAGCTGATGGGCCGCCGAGTCGCAGACGGGCGAGGCGTCGTCCTTCGCGAGCGCGACCAACGGCGCGATCCCGGCAGCGCCGACTCGACCGAGCGCGGCGACGGCAGGGACGCTCCCTTCACGCGCGAGCTTCTCGAGCGGACCGACGAGCGAAGCACCCGGATGGCGAATCGCGACGCGCTTCCCCTCGGCGGCCGTCTTCTCGTCGGCCAAGAGCGCGGCGGTCGCCGCATCGGCGCCCGGCTCGCCGAGCTCCGCGAGCGCCTCGGCCGCCGCGACGCGCAGCTCGGGATGCGCATCCGCGCCGATCGCGCGGGCGACCGCGGCGACGCGTCCGTCTCCGAGCTGTGCGAGCGCCACGATCGCGATCGACACGCTGACGTCGTCCTTGCCGTCGGTTGCTGCGTGGAGGAGCAG
>JBKJQC010001207.1:0-3830 GCA_046593995.1 Polyangiales bacterium | reverse complement strand
TCGACATCGAGAACAAGGAGCAGAACCACCTCGGCATGCCGCTGCCGAAGGGCGTGGTCCGCGTCTACAAGGCCGACAAGTCGGGCCAGAAGCAGTTCATCGGCGAGGACCGCATCGACCACACGCCCCGCGACGAGAAGATCCGCATCAAGATGGGCGACGCGTTCGACGTCGTCGGCGATCGCAAGCAGATGACGTGGAAGACGCTCGGCTCCTGCGGGTCGGAGAGCGAGTGGGAGATCTCGCTCAGGAACCACAAGGACACCGACGAGACGGTGGAGCTCTTCGAGCCCGTCGGCGGCGAGTGGGAGATCCTCAGCTCGTCGCACCCTTCCACAAAGAAGGACGCGCACACGTTCACGTTCGAGGTGAAGATCCCCAAGAAGGGCGAGACCAAAGTGAAGTACCGCGTCCGCACGCGGTGGTGTTGACCGAGAGAACGACGTCAGTAGTGATATGCGAGCGAATACGACTCGCAGGTCGACGCCGCCCCGTCGGAGCGCACCGTGATCGTGATGGTCGTGTCGTCGCTCGCCGTCCCGGTGCAGTTGAGCTCGGCCTCCACGGTGCTCCCGCAGCATTCGTCCCCGGTCTTCGTTCCCTGCTTGCAGCTCTTGAGCTCGGTCGTGCCGCTCTTGCAGACGGCGCGGATGCAGACGGTGACCGGACCCGTCGCGACGACGACCGGGTTGACCGAGCAGCCGAACGAATCGGTCCCCTCGAACGAGAGCACGTCGACGTCGGTCGACGACGAAAGCACGCCGCTGACGGTCGATCCGCTGCCGTCGCAGTCGTCGATCGCTCCGAGCACGCGCGCCGTCGCCGGCGTTCCGTTCGGCTCCGGCTCCTCGCCCGAGCACGTCGCGGGCTTGGTGTCCGTCGCGCCGGTGTCGGCCTTGCCGCTGTCGGCGGTGCCTGTGTCGGCTCTACCGGTGTCGCTGCTCCCGCTGTCCTTGGCGCCGCCGGAGTCCACGGCGGAGGTCGTGCCCGTGTCCTCGACATCCGCGTCGTCACCGGACGTGTCTTCGTCGTCCTGCCGGTCCGCGCGCGCGTCGCCGCCGGTGATCACGCCGTCCTGCTCGCCGTCCGCGCCGGTGGCGCACGAGGCGAGCAGGAGAAACGAGAGCGCGAACAGCGAACAGCGAGCCATGCCGAAGGATACGCCGTCGCGGGCAGCGCTGCATTCCTCCGGGGCGGTGTTGTCTCCCGAGCGGCCCTCCGGCAGTACGCGCGTAGCCATGTTCCTCGCGAGGTCGAGACGACGGTGCGCGATGATCGTCGCCTGCGCGCTCGCCGTGTCCTCCGCCGCATGCGGGCCCGGCGTTCCGCCTGCGGCGACCGTCCCGAGCGACGCCAAGACCATCTCGCTCTCGATCTTCGGCATGGACTGCGAGGAGGATCCGCCCATCGTCCTCGCCGAGCTGCGCAGAGAGCCGGGCGTGTACGACGCGCAGTTCGACAAGAAGCGCGTGCTCGTGCGCGTGACCGCGAGCCCGTCGGTCGACCCGGCTCGGCTGCTCGCCGCCGTCGCGCGCACACCGTTTCGCGCAGAGCTCTCGGACAAGGGCGGCGCCTGGGTCGCGGCCCCCGCCTTTCCGCCTGGTGCGGACGTGCAGATCGTGGTGACGGACGGGAGCGACGTGCCCGACGTCGATGCCCTCGCAGTCGAGGGGAAGGTGACGGTCGTCGACTTCTACGGTGACTGGTGCCCGCCGTGTCGTCAGGTCGACGAGCACATGCGCTCGGTTCTCGGCGCGAGGGGCGACGTCGCCTACCGCAAGTTGAACATCGTCGACTGGGACACCCCGCTCTCGCAGCACTACATGAAGAAGGTGCCGGAGCTCCCCTACGTCCTGGTCTTCGCGAAATCACGCGCGCGCGTCGCAGCCATCAGCGGGCTCCACATCGACCAGCTCGACGCTGCGATCGTAAAGGCGAGCGGCTCGTGACGTTCCGACGCATCGTCGTCGCGATGGCGGTGGGCGCGGCGATCGCCGTGGTGCCCGTCTCCTACGCGCGTGCCTGAGCAGGGTGAAGCAACCCCAACCTGCCGGTCGGCGGGTCCACCGGAGCCTCTGATGTCGGACGCGGCGATGCAATTCGCGGGTCGCGCGTCACCGACGTTGCTGGCGGGATGGCGCCGGTCCCCGCAGGGCTGTTCTTCGCGTCGCTGACGCTCGGCGGGACGGCGTTCACCACGTCGCATGTCGCCGAGTGCCCCGATCTCGGGCCTCGCTGTGCGACCACGTCTCCCGAGCCGTACCGCCACGAGCAGACCATCGTTGCAGCGGATGCCGTGCTCGACGTGCAAGCGGGCCTCTCGTCGTGGCTCGCGGTCGCAGCGACGTTGCCGCTCCGGAGCAACACCTCCCGGGTGCGCTTCCACGCCTATCCCGAGACGGAGCGACGCGAGATCGAGCCCGATCCACCGGATACCCACCATCGCAATCGCACGCTCGTCGGGATCGGCGATCCCACCGTCGTCGCGGTGATCGGCAAGGTCATCGGCCGGTGGGGCGTGTCGTTCCGCGTCGGCTCGATGCTGCCGATTGCGTCGACGCTCGACGAAGATCCCTACCGCGAGGGGCGCGAAGGACGCGTGCACGAGCACGTGCAGTTCGGCGGCGGGACCTTCCGCCCGGTCGTCGGCTCGGGGCTCGGTGTCGATCTCGGAGCGCTCGGAATCGACGGCTGGTTCCTCGCGACCATCGCCGCGTACGCAAACGGGGGCGGCTATCGGCCGGGTCACCGCGTCGGCGCAGGCACCCGCGTCTCGAGCGCGCTCGGCACGGAGTCGTGGCGGTTCGGCACCGGGGTCGAGGTGATGCGCGAGACGCGCGAAGACTGGGGTGGTGCGCAGAACGCCGACGGAAACGCGGACGGGAACCTGGGGAGGACGGACGTCCTCGCCGTCGCCACTGCGCGCTTCTCACCGGCGCCGCGCTGGGGACTCTTCGCGGCGGTGCGGGTCCCGTTCTACGTGCGGGTCGTCGGCGCACAGCTCGAGTACCCGGCCGTGATGCAGCTCGGCGTCGCGCACGCCTTCGGGTCGTGAGCCTCACCCGAGAAGGGCGCGACCGCTCAGAGCGACGCGCAAATGCAAGTGAGCTGTCAGCCGACCCAGACGCGCGCGTTGCGGAACAGGCGCATCCACGGACCGTCCTGTTCCCACGTGCGCGGGTGCCACGAGAGCTGCACCGCGCGGAACACGCGCTCGGGGTGCGGCATGAGGATCGTCACGCGACCGTCCGGGGTCGTGACCGCGGTGATCCCGCGCGGCGAGCCGTTCGGGTTGAACGGATAGCGCTCGGTGGGGCGACCGTGGTGATCGACGAAGCGCGCGGCGACCTGCATCGCGTCGAGCTGCGCTCCACCTTCGACCTCGACGCGCCCTTCGCCGTGCGCGACGGCGATCGGGAGCCGCGAGCCCGCCATCCCGCGAAGGAAGATCGACGGTGACTCGAGGACCTCGACCATCGCGAGGCGCGCCTCGAACTGCTCGCTGCGATTGCGCACGAAGCGCGGCCACGCCTCGGCGCCCGGCACGAGCTCCTTCAGCGCCGACATCATCTGGCAGCCGTTGCAGACGCCGAGCGTGAACGTATCGTCGCGACCGAAGAAGCGCTCGAACACCTTGCGCGCGTTCGCGTGGAAGAGGATGGACTTCGCCCACCCTTCGCCGGCGCCGAGGACGTCGCCGTAGGAGAACCCGCCGCACGCTGCGAGCCCGCGCATGTCGTGGAGATCGACGCGCCCCGAGAGGATGTCCGTCATGTGCACGTCGACCGCCTCGAAGCCGGCGCGATCGAAGGCGGCGGCCATCTCGACCT
>JBKJQC010001158.1:0-7396 GCA_046593995.1 Polyangiales bacterium | reverse complement strand
GCCGTGGCCTCGACCGGCTCGGTCGCGCACGACGTGACGAGGAGGGCAGTCACCAGCGCTGCGAGCGTGCGCATCGTCGAAGCGTACTGCACCCGGCGGCATCCCGGACGCGCGCTCAGAACTGCTTCTCGACGTTCACGTTCAGCACGCCGATCCACGACGTGTACTTGCCGCCGCCGTCCACTCGGCGGGTCGTCGGTTGCACGCGCGGATCGGCGAGGATGCTCTTCCCCGTGTTGTCGCGATCGAGGTACTGGACGTGCGTGTAGCTCGTCGAGAGCCAGAGTCGCTCGAAGATCTCGAAGCGACCGCCGAGCGCGCCCGAGATCGTGTTCGCGTCGGCGAGGCTCGGATCGAGCGTAGTGTCGGGCGTCGCCGCGGTCTCGAAGCCTACGCCCGCAAAGAGCTCGACCTCCGGCTTCAGCCACTTGCTCGCGCCCGCGCGCACGCCGAAGGTGTCTTGCCAGCCGCGGAACAGGTTGGTGATGGTCCCCGTGCCCTCGCCGGGCGAGCCGTCGCGTTTGATCCCGCAGGGCCGGTCACGCAGCGTGACGCACTGCTGTTCGAGCCGGCTCCAGCGCGTGTAATCGCCGAAGAGGCGCAGCTCGAGATCGGGGGTAGGGCGGAGGCGCCCGCCGAACCGGATGATCTCGGGGAGGTGTTGGTGGAGGTCGACCTGGTCGACTCGAGTGTCGGGCCCCTGCGTGACCGTGAGCGTCCCCTTCAGCTTCATCTCGGAGAGCGCCGGAGCCGCCTGATACGACGCGCCGATCCAGAGCTTGTTCGGGATCGCCTCGACGAGGACACCGAGCGCGAAGCTGCCGTGGCGACCGGAGACGTCGACCTCGCTCCGCGCTTCCTCGGAGATGTCGTTGTTGCCGAAGGTGAGGGTCTTCGCGAGCCGGCTCCGCACGCTCGAGAAGATGAGGTTGCCGCTCGCGCCGATGCTGACCGGGCCGATCCGGTAGGCCGCGCCGGCCGTCAGGTAGAGGAACGTGAGCGCACCGTCGATGCCGTGCCAGCGCTGCACGCCGTCGGCCGCGAGCGGGAACTGCGGGCTGTTCGCGAACTTCTCGTTGCGATCCCACGTCGCGCGACCGCCGAAGGGGACGAAGACGCCGCCGCCGAAGGCGAGGTTCCCGATCTTGCCCGTGGCGGCGAGCGCGGGCGCGCCGAGGACGTTGAACAGCGTCGCCTTGCCGTAGTTCGCGCCCTCGGCGCCGGGGGGCTCGGCGATGTCGTGCTGGGCCTTCGCGTGCGTCCACGTGTTGCGACGCATCGCGAGGGAGCCGTCGCCGTAGAGGTGCACGCCCTCGCTGAACCCGATCGCTCCCGGGTTGTAGTAGAGCGCGGTCGGGTTCGATTCGGTCGGGTTGCCGTGCTCCCCGCCGAAGCGGGCCGTCGCGAAACCGGCGGCTGCCGCGTCGCCCGCGAAGGAGATGAAGCCGACCGCCGCGAACGCAGCGGCTCCGTGACGAGCTCGAGAGGACATCTCAGGGCGGCATCTCAGGGCAATGCGGCGCGCACGGCGTCGCAGGTCGAGCCGTCGGGGACGACCACCGTCTCGTACGTGGCGCTGCTCACCACGAAGACCGTGCGATTGTCGTCGATGAACTTGTATTGCGCCTCGGTGCACTCGCCGCCACCTTTGACGTGGCAGCCGATGACGTGGTTGTCGAAATGGGTGACGTTGACGGTGCCCTTCGTCGACGTGCACGTCTCGCGCTTGCCCGAGAGCGCCAGGGTGTTGCGCGACGCGATGTACAAGCGGTCGGCGTGCGAGGTCTGGAGGATGCTCGTCGGCGGCAGCGTGTAGCCGCCGCCGTCCCGCGGCACGCCCGTGATTCCGAGCTTCCCGTCGCCGTCGTGATCGACGCCCTGGATGTCCACGCGGGCAGGCCAGGGGCCGCTCGGGTTCGCCATGGTGAGACCGACGAGGACCGGCGTGGCGTTCATGCTCACGGTGCTGCCGACTGCGAACCCGGTCTGGGTGCCCGTGACCGTGAACGTCGGCATGCTCGCCGCGGTCCAGACGGTGGCGGGGAACTCGACGAGCGTCTTGCCGCCGCCAGCGATGGGGTTCTTGACGATGTCCGGGACCTTGCTGCCGCACGGCGAGTTCGTGGCGGTGATCTTGTTGGCCGCGTCGATGGTGAACACCGACCGCGTCCACACCTGCGCGACGCCGGAGCCCGCCGCGGTGCCGGTGGTCCCGGGCCACGTGACGTTCATGGACACGCGCACTGCTTGGGTACCCGACAGGGTCGCGGGGCAGCCTCCGGCGGAGTCCGACGGCGACGTCGCCGTGTCGCTCGAGCTGCTGCCCCTGTCCGCGGCCGGGCCTGTGTCGACGCCCATCGACCCATCGTTCGGGGTCGTCGCGCTGTCGCCACCGGTGCTCGTCTCGCTACCGGTGCCCGTCTCGGTCCCCGCGCCCGTGTCTTCGTCGACGCCAGGCGCCGTCGCGCTGCTCCCACACGAACAGGCAAGGAAACCGAGCACGGCACACACGACGAAGGATTTCTGCATCACGGTCTCCCGAGCACTCGAGGAAGGTCTCGGTCACGAGTGCATCCGTTGCGCGCGAAAATATCAAGGGGACGGCAGACGGATCCGTCGCAGGTGTCGTGGCCTCGATTAGGTGTGTTGCTTCCGTGCGGGATCGTCTGGGCGCCGGCCACCGAGGCCGAGTACGTCGCCGAGGAGGACACGCCACGCGATGTTCGGTGCGAGCAGCGACGTGGGGGGCACGAGCAGGTTCGCCACGTCGAAGAATCGTCGGAGCACGATCGGGTCGCGCGCGGCCGCGCGGTGCGCGCGCTCGAGATAGCGACTGATGAGGGAGAAGCCCGGCGGACGCGCACCCGCGATCTCCGCGTAGCGAAAATCTTCGCCGGTGGTGATCGCCCACGCGCCGTCGACGAGCCGATCGGCCTCCGCGAAGAAGCGGGCGGCGAGGCGATCGTCTCCCGGCTCGACGGCGCGTTCGAGGGCCTTCGCCTCACAGAGGGCGATCGACATTCCCTGCCCGTACAGCGGATTGAAGCTACAGACCGCGTCGCCCAGCACCAGGTAGCCGGCCGGAAACCGCGCGAGCCGCGCGTACATCCGTCGGCGATTCGCCGGAAAGCGGTGGCTCGCGATCGGCCCGAGCGGCTCGCGGTTCTTGACGAGCTCGTAGATGTCCTGCGTGGGCAGCGTGCGTGCGAACTCTCTCCAGGCGGCGAGCTCCGTCGGTGGGTAGTCGCGCAACATGCCCACCATGGTGACGGTCCAGCGGTCACGCTCGGCGCTGAAGACCGCCCCGTAGCGCTTCGACGCCGGCGGGGTACCTGCGATGATCGCGCCGCCCGTGCCGAACAGGTCTCCGGGGCGGCGCTCGAAGACCGCGGTCGCATAGCCGACGTCGACTCTGACCGAGTCCTCGGGCACGTCGCCGAAGCCCCACGATGCGAGCCATCTCGGTGACTGCGAGCCGCGGCCAGACGCATCCACGACCAGATCTGCGTCGAGCGTCGCGGACTCCGACGTGGAGCGGTTCTTCACGCGCACGCCGACGACGCGCCGCCTCGACGCGTCGTACGCCGGCGCATCGACGTCGTGTCCATCGAGGACCGGTGACGTTGCCGATCGCGCGGACGCGACGCCGGACGCCGGCGTCGAGCAATGCGCGGCTCATGACGATACCCCCGTGACCGCAGTCCGCTCGGAGCTTCCAGTGGCCGTACTGGTACCAGAGGAAGTCGCCCGTCTGGTCACAGCGCAGCGCGCCTTCGCGTACGAGGTCGTCCATGAGTCCGGGGAAGTACCGGTCGAGGACCTGGTACCCGCTCACCAAGAGCCCGTGCGCGTGCTCGGCCTGCGGCACCCCCTTGCGCAGCTCCGGACTGGTGCTCAGCACGTCCCGTTCGACGACGGTGACGCGTTCGAACTGCGTCGCGAGCGCGCGCGCGGCGGCCATGCCGGCCATGCTGCCACCCATGACGACGGCGCGCGCTCTTCGAGTCGTGTGCATCGTCGTCACGGGGGTCGTCTCTCGTGGCCCCGCTTCAGAGCGGCCCGAAGTAGCTCGTGGCCGGGGAGTTGGGGTCCGAGCCCTTGAAGAAGTCGCGGAGGACGAGGGTGACGTCGTCGACGTTCAGGAAGCCGTCGTGGTTCTCGTCGAGCGCGGCCCACCGCGCGCGCGCCCCCGTCACGTCGATGCGGAAGACCTCGCAGAAGCTGACGTAGTCCTCGGCGTCGTTCCGGCCGTCACCGTCGCGGTCGATGATCTGGCAGGTCAGCTGCGTGATCGAGCCGATGATCTGCTGGTAGAGCGCGTCGTCGTTGACGATCTTGTCCTGGAACGCGAGGAACTCCTCGATCGTGACGTTGCCGTCGCGGTTCGTGTCGGCCATCTCGATCATGCCCGAGTACCACGCGTGGTACGTGGCCGTGAGCTTCGCGAGCCGTTCCGGCGTCGGCTTTGCGCCGCTCGCCTCGCCGTGGCGCTTCACCACGAGATCGAGATCGCTGGTGTTGATCTTCTTGTCGCCGTTGATGTCGAGCATGTCGAACAGGCGCGTGAACTTCTTGTTCTGGAAATCGGTCAGCATGGGCGGATACCTCGGGGTGGGACTGCGAAACGCTCGACGAGCGGAATCAGAAATGGATGCTCACGGCTATCTGATCGAGAGGAGCATACTTGTGCGATTGGCGTGCAGCATAGGATCCTAGCTGCGTGAGGAAGTCGCGGTTGGCTTCCTTCAGTGACGGTTCGTCGAACTGATAGTCCACGTCGCACAGTAGCTTCACCGTCCATTGCCTCATGTAGAGCTCGTGCCACATGTAATGGCGCATGCGATCGCCGGGCTCGGTGAGCGCGCTCGGCTCGAAGCCGACGTCGCGCCTCGTGAACGGCGGAGGGACACGCAGCCGCGTCGGCTTGTGCTCCATGGGAATCGCGTGGAAATCCCAATGATCGGAGCTGTGGACGACGGAGCAGTTCCAGATGACGGTGGCGATGCAGTCGACGAGCCACTCCTTGTCGAGCGCGGCTCGAGGGCCGCCGAACCCTCTCGACCACTGCGCGCAGTGCCTCATCCACTCCTGCAGCACGTCGTCGACCTCGACGTCCGCGACGACCGTGCTCACGAACTGTCGGATGATGGCGTGATATCCGAGCAAGAACGCCAGATAGTCGGTATTTCGCGCATGGAAGAGATACCCGAAGGTGTAGGGCGGGAATGCCGCACGACCAGGAACGCCCGCATGAGAGTATTCGAAGAGCCGATACTGAGAACGTCCGGCTCCGCTGAATGCCGTGTAGTAGAGCCTCGGATCGTTGAAGCCGGGACCATTCTTGACGTGCAGCACCGAATAGTCGAGCGGGACCTGCAGATACATGTGCGGCTCGAGGACCTTGTAGACCTTGTGCCCTTTCGGCAGGAACGTCTTCGTGATCGCGATGATCGCGTCCATCGGGAAGTGGCACCTGGGGTGCGTGACGAAGAGCGAGAGGTACGTCGCGCCCTGCAGCGCGTGCATCTTCGCGTGCTTCCACGCGTTGCCGTCTGCTGGTGTGATCAGCTCGCCGAGGTCGAACTGCCGGTCCACCATCGCGATGCCGAGGACGTCGAAGCTCTTCACACGCGCGCGCGTGCTCTCGCGGAAGTAGCAGACGGAGCCGGTGCAGTAGAGCCCCTCGAGGGTCTCGATCGTGCTCACGGGCGCCAGATCGGACTTGCGCACGCCCTCCGTCGAGATGCCGTTTCGCGCGAGCAAGGCCCGATCCGCGGCGTCGAGATCGTCCGTCAGGAAATAAACATAGACCGTGTCGGTCATGTGACGCGTGAAGGTCGCGTCGTCGGGACAATCCAAGTGCGGCTTGCGATGGAGGTATCGAATCCCCGAAAGCCACGAGAACGTCACCTGTCGCTGGAATCGCGTGACGATCTTGGCGAGGAACTCCCTCAGCTCGTCGGCCGGGATGTGCAGCACGGCCGCCGGCATGTGCGGCGAGATGGGCGACGGCTGCGGCCAAGACACGTCGGTCTCGAAGCGCGCGGTTCCCGACGTCTTCAGCGACGGATACGGGAGCCCGCGCCGATGGAGGCTGACGCGTAGCTCATGAGCGAATCCCTTCACGACATGAAGCGCCAGCTGCGCCGCCTGCCTCACTCGATGCTCGCCGACGCAGAGTACGGTCCGTGGCAGGGAGGAAGGCCGCGCCGCACCGCAGCGTCGGGCAAGTCGACGCAGCGAGCACTTGGACTTCTCATGGGCGCGGCCAGCATAGACCGCCTTTGCCCTCCAGGGTGACCCATCGCATCCGAGCGAATTCCCGAGGTCGCATCGTTCGGCGCCGCGGCTCCGTGAGCGATGTGGCGCGGTGCACGCACAGGGGACTCTCGGCGAGAGACGGGTGGGCTAATAGTCCAGCTCGGCGTCGTCGTAGCGGGCCTTGAACGGCTCCGAGGATCCCTGCGCGGGCGATTGGTCGTCGCAATTTTCTATACGCCGGCTCCTTCGCGGGTGCGAACGCTATGCGACCGCGAAGCGCACCATCCCTCGCCGCTGGACCGGCGACACCCGCAACTGGCGCCTATCGCCGACGTGACCCTCAACCCACGCCAAGGACATCAAGCCGCCTGAACGCGATCATCCGACAACTATCTTGACGCATCCCGAGTCGGCTCGAGGGACCTGAGTATGAATCCGTCGCGAGCACCAGGAGCCGTGCTGGGTGCGCGGCAGCGCCGCGCGACGCCGACGGAATCGGAGCAGACCGAGCCATGCCAGCGCAAGCGGCCACGCGCTCACCGGCCTGCGTGAGGTCGCGCAGCCGCCCGACGAATCGGACTCGGTGTCGGTGACCGCGGACGGCGTCACGCAGCGTCCTCCGGAGTCACACGCGGTCCCCGCCGTGCACTCGTCGCTCGTCGCGCACTTCTCGACGCACGCAGCGTTCTTGCACACGAATGGTGCGCAGGACGAAGGGTGTCCATCCGGATCGAGGACCGAGAGCGCATCGTCGGAGCAACGGCGCTCGCTCTTCACGCACTTCGCGTCCTTGCACACGTATCCCGCGGTGCATTCTTCGGACTTGCTGCAGCCCGTCGCGCACGCCTTTGCCGAGGCGTCGCAGCGATACGGAGAGCAGGGCGTGCGGACCGGGTCTCGGCATGCGCCGCTCCCGTTGCACCCCGCGCTGGCGATCGCGACGCCGTTCTCACACGTCGCCTCGCGACAGAGGACGTCCGTCGCCGCAATCGCGGCGCAGAGGCTGCCGTCGGTGCCGTCGCACGACCTCGTCTCACACACGTTCGGATCGCCCTTCGCGCAGGCGATGCGCTGGCCGCGCGGCGCCCCCTTGATGACGACGCACTTTCCGACGCTGCCCGGGACGTCGCACGCC
>JBKJQC010000930.1:0-3600 GCA_046593995.1 Polyangiales bacterium | reverse complement strand
CGGCGCGTGCGCAGGCACGTCGAAGCCGGTGTGCGTCGGCAACGCGTGCGCGGAGTGTGCCGTCCCCTCGGACTGCAAGAACGCGGCGAAGCCGTTCTGCATCGGCAACGCGTGCGTCTCGAGCTGCACCACCGACTCGGACTGCACCGCGGGAAACCCGAACACGACGACCCCGCGCTGCCGCGGCGACGGCGTCTGCGTGGCCTGCACCCTCGACAGCCAATGCGCGAGTGGGCACTGCGGAACGCCCACCAACCCGAACGTCTGCGTGCAGTGCCTGAGCTCCGCCGAGTGTGGCGGGACCACGCCCGTCTGCAGCACGGCCGGCGCCTGCTCGAAGTGCGGCGGAAACAACGGGCAGAGCAATGCGCTCGCGTGCCCGACGACGACGGCACCGGCGTGCAGGAGCGATGGCTCGTGCGTCGAGTGCACGGGGGCGTTCACGAACAAGTGCTCGAGCGCAGGCCTGCTCTGCGACACGACCAAGAACGCGTGCGTCCAGTGCTGGAGCCAGAACACCACCCAGTGCACCGGGAACACGCCGGTCTGTGAATTGAGCTCGAGCACCTGCAAGGGGTGCAACGGCGACAACGGCGCGCCCAACCCCCCTGCGACGCTCGCGTGTCCGACGGCGCCCGTGCCCGCCTGTTTCAACGGTCCCTGCGCAGAGTGCAGCACGAGCAACGTCTCCGCGTGCCCCGCCGGCCTGAAGGCCTGCAGCGCGGCGCGCGCATGCGTGCAGTGCACGAGCAATCTAGACTGCACGGGCACCAACGGAATCTGCGACACCCAGAACAACACGTGCGTCGCGGGCTGCACGTCGGACGCGAACTGCGGCGGCCTCACGCCCAAGTGCAACCCGATCAAGAAGTTCTGCGTGCAGTGCCTCGGCAACACGGAGTGCGCGGCGCCCACGCCGACGTGCAACACGACCTCGAACTCGTGTGTCGAGTGCCTCGACAACACCGCGTGCTCCGGCACCAAGCCGATTTGCTCGGCCGGTACGTGCGAAGCCTGCGACGGTGATCGCCCGATCCCGCCCGCAACGGGCACTCCGAAGGCATGCGCGCTCGCGGCGAAGCCAGCCTGCGTCACCACCACGGGCGCCGCCGACAAGGGCGCGTGCGTCGAGTGCACGAGCACCGACAAGGTGCTCTGCACCGGCACGAAGCCGGCGTGCAACGTCACGAGCCACACCTGCGTGCAGTGCGATTCCAACGCGCAATGCTCGGGCGCCACGCCGATCTGCAACCCGGCCGGCACCTGCGTCGCTTGCGACGGCGATCTGAGCTCGGGAACGCCCTTCGCGTGCAAGACGACGCTCGCCCCGGCCTGCGTCAAGACGGGCGCGAACATCGGCAACTGCGTCCAGTGCTCGGGCACGAACGCCGTCGCCTGTACGGGCGGAACGGTCTGCCACGTACCGACCAACAAGTGCGTCCAGTGCAACACGAACGCGGAGTGCACCGGCCCGAACGGCGTGTGCAACACGGCCATCCACGAGTGCACGCTCGGCTGCACGTCGGACGCGAACTGCGCCACCCCGACGCCCGGGTGCAAGACGCCCGACAACTTGTGCGTGCAGTGCACGCCGACGAACACCAAGGAGTGCGTCGGAGCGACGCCGGTCTGCGACGTCGCGAACAACAAGTGCGTCACGTGCCTCACCGGGGCGGACTGTCCGACGGCGACGCCGGTGTGCGAGCCGACGACCAAGAAGTGCGTCGCGACCTGCACGCTCAGCTCGGAGTGCCCCGGCTCGAAGCCGGTCTGCGATCCGATGACGAAGGTCTGCGTGGAGTGCGTCGACAACACCAACTGCCAAGAGCCGCTGCCGATCTGCAACACGACGACCCACACCTGCGGAACGGATTGCACCAAGAGCTCGGAGTGCCCCGGCTCGGATCCGGTGTGCAATCCGATGACGAAGAAGTGCGTCGATTGCCTCACCAGCGCCGACTGCAAAGAGCCGACGCCGATCTGCAATACGGTCACGAACACGTGTGGAACGGAGTGCACGAAGAGCGCGGAGTGCCCGGGCTCGGTGCCGGTCTGCGATCCGCAGACCAAGAAGTGCGTCGACTGCCTCAGCAACGCCGACTGCGAAGAGCCGACGCCGATCTGCAACCTGGCCACCAACAAGTGTGGGACCGAGTGCACGAAGAGCTCGGAGTGCCCTGGCTCCGTGCCGATCTGTGACGCGCAGACGCGCCAGTGCGTGGAGTGCCTCGAGGACAAGAGCTGTCCGGCGAACGCACCGCTCTGCGACGTCACCATCCGCAAGTGCGTGGCTGCCACCGATCTCTCCGGCACGGTCGAGGGCGGAGGCTGCGGCGCGTGCACGACGGTGCCGAGCACCGGCACGAAGACGATCCCCACGCTCCTCGGGCTCGCGCTCGCGGCGACGGCGCTCTCCCGTCGCCGCCGTCGCCCCGACCAGAACGTGTGAAGACCACGGGCGTCGCACATCATGGCGTGCGCACGCCTGCGGGCCGCCTGTGCTACTGACCAAGTCGTGAGCGGAACCCTGGTCGCGATCGTCGTCGTGGGCATCGTCGTCGCGCTGCTCGTGCTCGCGTTCGCGTCGACACGAGCATCCGGAGGAACGTCGTCGATGGGGTCTCTGCGCGCCGAACGTCGCCACGCGTGGGAAGAGCACCTGAGCGAGGAGCGCGAGGAGGCGCTCTTGAAGCAGATCGAGTCCTTCCGCGACGGGGGTCACGATCTGCTCCTGCACCACGAAGGCGGGAAGCTCGACGTGCTCGAGCCGCCGATGGTCGTCTCGCTCCACGCGTTGAGCGAGGCCGCGCGTACGCGCGACGCAAAGGCCGTCCTCGAGGAGTGGAGCCAGGGCTCGGTCGACGGGAAGGCCCTGCGGCTCACGCCCGACTGGTACGCGAAGCCGGTCAGCGGCGACGCGGCTACGTTCACCGCGCTCGCCTACGACCTCTTGCAGAACGCGCGCACCGAGGTGCACGAGATCGACGGTGCGGCGTCGGACGAGAACCGCGGGACGATCGAGCTCACCGTGCGCGGCGACGCCGGGAGCAACACCGTCGTCATCGATCTCGCGCGCGTCGTCGCCGAGATCCACCGCCGTCGCGCGGAGGACGACAAGACGCCGCTCTCGGACATGGTCCGCGAGCTCTTGAAGGCGGCCGTCGGTCGCGATGCCGACGGGGTCCTGTGGGTGCGCAAACCGAGCGCTGCGGACCGGTCGATTGCACGCCGTGCGATCGAGAGCGCGCAGACGCGCTGACCGGAGCTGGACGGAGCGGCTGATCCGTGCCCGTCTCGTGCCCGTCTCGTACACAGGCGTGACGCGATCTGCTCTGCCGTAGGCGGCACGTCCCGAGCAATGACTCGACGGTGCAATGTCCATCGCACGCACCCTCATCCTCGTCACCGCTGCGCTCACGACCGGAACCCTCGGCCTCGGCTGCAAGCCCAAGGTGCAGCCGCACCACGAAGAGCTGACCGCGCCGAAGGCCGACGAGTCGAAGGCCGACGAGACGAAGGCTCAGTCGGAGAAGGCGGACGACGAGGCGAAGTCCGAGAAGGGCGAGTCCGAAGAGGAAGACGGGAGCTGGACCCCGAAGC
>JBKJQC010000740.1:0-11359 GCA_046593995.1 Polyangiales bacterium | reverse complement strand
TCTTCTACGAGGTGAACGTCCGCTCGTTCCAGGACACGAACGGCGACGGCATCGGCGATCTCGGGGGTCTGATCGCGCACCTCGACGACCTGAAGGCGCTCGGCGTCGACGCGCTCTGGCTCATGCCGATGTACCCGACGCCGTTCGTCGACTCGGGCTACGACATCGCCGACTACCAGGACATCAACCCCGAGTACGGGACGCTCGCTGACTTCGACGAGCTCCTCTCGGAGGCGCACGCGCGCGGCATCCGCGTGATGATCGACCTCGTGCTCAACCACACCTCGGACAAACACGCGTGGTTCGAGGAGTCGCGCGCGAGCAAGACCAACCCGAAGGCCGATTGGTACGTCTGGTCGGACACGCCGGGCGATCCGAACATCGGCTGCGGCACGGTGAACGACACGTTCGGCAAGGAGGCGTGGAAGCTCGATGAGGCGCGGAACCAGTACTACTACCATCGGTTCTACGCGGGGCAGCCGGATCTGAACTACCGCAATCCGGCTGTGGTCGACGCGACGCTCGGCGTCGCGAAGTTCTGGCTCGACCGCGGCGTCGATGGCTTCCGCTGCGACGTCATCGCGCTCCTCTACGAGTCGGCCACGGCGTGCGACTTCATCCCCGAGACGCAAGAGTACATCCGCAAGCTGCGGACCCTCGTCGACGGATACAAGGACCGCGCGATGGTCGCCGAGAGCACCGACTACAGCGGCTCCGCGGCGTACTACGGGACGGGGAAGGACATGTTCCACATGGCCTTCAACTTCGCGTACGGCTACCTGTGGGGGCTCCCCTTCGCGGGGACGGCTGCAAAGAGGGTCGGCCGTCCGTTCGAGGACGCCGCGGCGAAGAACCCCCCTTTCGCGCAGGACGCTCTCGTCATCGGATCGCACGACGTGAACCGCGCGTTCGTGGCGGCGCGCGAGATCGAGTCGCGCTGGCTCCGCGCGGCGTTCGTGCAGATGACGATGCCCGGCACTCCCTACGTCTATTACGGCGAGGAGCTCGCGCTGCGCCCGGGGACCGAGGTCGTCGTCGACGGACGCGACAGCGCGCGCACGCCGATGCTGTGGTCGAAGGGCGAAGGCTTCGGGTTCACGACGAGCAAGCCGTGGATCGCGTTCGGCGCCGATCCCGAGACGACCAACCTCGAGGTCGAGAAAGCCGATCCGAAGAGCACGTACTCGTTCTATCGAAAGCTCCTGTCGGTCCGCCGCGGGAGAGAGGCGTTCGGCGGCGGCGCGCTGACGGTCCTGCCGGCCGACGATCCGACCGTGCTCTTCTACACGCGCGCCGCGAACGACGAGGCGTACGCGATGGTCGTCTCGATGGACGAGGAGGACGCGCGCACGACGACCGTGGCCGGCGCGAATCTCCCAGGTGACGGGCAGCTGCTCTTCGGCGAGGGCACGCTCGTCCGAGAGGGCACGTCCGCGAAGGTGACGGTCCCCCGAGCGGGAATGGCCCTCTTCCGTGTCCGATAGGCCGCGCTGCCGACGACTCCCGCGCTTGGGTCCCAGAGCGGCTCGCCCATTGCAACCTTTCGTCAGGGGAGGTGCGTCGTGCATTCACGTCTCACGATCATCGCAGTCGTCGCTCTCTCGCTCGGTTGCGGCGGCGAGGGCGTGTTGAGCAGCACAGCGCGTGACGAGGCCGAGCTCGTCGAGCCGCCGACCAAACTGGAGGGTGACGCCACGACGGATGCGGCCTCTCCCACGCCCGAGTCGTGCGCCGTGCCGGTAGAGGCGCCGAAGGAGGAGTGCGGCGACGCCGGCCCGTGACGTCGCGATGGCAGTGAACAGCTCGGTCTCTCGCGCCTCCGCTGCGAGCATGCTCGCCTACGCTGCGAGCATGCTCGACTACACTGCGAGCATGCTCGACCGCGAGGACTCGACGGAGCCCGCGCCCCCGCGGCGCGTGGTCTGTGCGGATGCGTTCGAGTGGATGCGCACGCACCGAGCGGAGCCGTTCACCAGCGTGGTCACTTCGCTGCCCGATGCGTCCGAGCTCCCGAAGCTCTCCTTCGACGAGTGGAAGTCGTGGTTCGTCGACGCGGCGCGCACCGTGATCCGCTGGACCCCCGAGGACGGCGTCGCGATCTTCTTCCAGAGCGACGTCCGCCGACAGGGCATCTGGGTCGACAAGGGGTACCTCGTGATGCGCGCGGCGGAGCAGGAGTCGGGGTTCGTCCTCTGGCACAAGATCGTCTGTCGCGCGCCGCCGGGGACCGTCGCGCCCGGGCGTCCGAGCTACTCGCACATGATCTGCATCTCGCGTGCCGCGCGCGCGTTCCCGCACCGGCCGGGGCCGGACGTCCTCCCCGACGCCGGCGCCACCTCGTGGACGCGCGCGATGGGCGTCGAGGCGTGCAGGGTCGCGTGCTCGTATCTGCGCGAGGAGACGGACACGCGTGTGGTCGTCGACCCCTTCTGCGGTCGCGGCACCGTGCTCGCCGTCGCCGAGGCGATGGACCTCGCGGCGATCGGCGTCGACATCAGCGCGCGGCGATGTCGCGCCGCCCGAGCCTTTCGCATCGAGAGCGCATGAGCGGCCGGCGTCGCTCGGGCGACGCCGGCTCTCGCGCCAAGCGCTCTCAGTACGTCGTGCACCCCGACGAGGTGCACGTGTAGAGGACCGTGCTCCCCTGCCTGGCGGTGATGGTGTACCCGATCAGCGAAATGTCTCCCTGCTGGATCGGATCGACCGACCAGTTCCCGTTCGGGCACACCTGGCTCGCCGGGGGGAGGTCGAAGGCCGACGGTTGCACCGCGGTGGAGCAGAACGAGATCTGCGCCCGCCCGTTCTTGGGCTCGATCGGCGCGCTCGTGGTCGTGACGTCGTCCTCGACGAGCGGCTGGCCCGGCGCGACGTTGCCGCCCTTGTTCCGGCAGGTGGTCGTCGCTGCGTAGTCGGCGCTGATCGTGACGACGATGTTCTCGTTCCCGAGACCGGAGACGTTCGCGCTCGTACAGACCGAGGTGCCGCTCACCGTCGCCGTGGGCCCGCTGTGGAAACGGACCGCCGCTTCCGCGTTGCCGGACGCGAGAGCCATCGTGACGAGGCCTGCACCGAGGACCAGCGGACGAAGAATCTTGTTCATGTGAATCCCTCCCTCGCAGCGGCGCGAGATGCGCCGGACGGTGCGGAGAGGGAGCAGCTACCGTGCCTGCGTGCTGATCGCCGCAAGCGAGTCGCGCGATGGTCGCGGTGATCAGGAGCAAGGAGAGAGTCGCGCTCTCGAACCGTGACGCCCCGGAGGAGCACGCACTGCGTCGGCCGAGGTCGACCGAACGACGCCGCGGTGACACCACCTCGCCGGCGGATGACCGCACGCGCTCCCGATCGATCTTCCGTCGTGCCGATCGCGCGCTTCGCGGTGCGGAGCGCTCTCGCGGCCCTCGCGGCTCGTACCGCACGTCGGCGTCGACCGTGCGGCCGTGCGCCGTGCGCGTCGATCGTTCCCGCGGGTGGCATGTCCCTCGAGGCCGGCACGACGAGGCGAACGTTTGCAACGTTCGCGTTTTTGCGAACGTGTGGCCGGGAGTTCACACAGCCGAGGGGTCGTCGCGAACGTTTGCAACGTTGGCCCGGTGGAGATCGCCCTGAGTACGTGACCGATCGCACGAGGTGTCCCGGACTTGGTCGGGTGGCGGATGTGCTGCTCGGATGGTCGCTGATCGGCTCGCTCGTGGTCGACGCCTTCGGCCGCTACGGCCGAGAAGCCGCTTGGGGGACGCCCCGTCCGGCCCCCTTGCCATCCTCCGTAACGGTGTTATGTCTTGCGCCGTAACACTGTCATGGACGACGCCGTCGAACGCATCTACCAAGCCCTCCTCCGGCGCGAGCTGAACGCGGAGGATCTCTCCGCCCGGCGCATCGCGAGCTTCCTCGATCGCACGACGGGCGCCGTCTACCACCGCTGGCCGTCGCTCGACGTCCTGCTCTTCGAGGTGAGCCAGCGTGGTTTCATCGAGCTCGCGGCGCGCCTCGACGCCGCGTGGAAGAAGGCGCACCGGCTCGCCGACTGCGCCGAGACCTACGTCGAGTTCGGGCTCGAGCAGCCGGAGCTCTACCCCTTGATGTTCGAGCGACGGTTCGACTGGGCGAAGCTGCGCGAAGCCGGGGCGTTCCAGAAGCGCATGCCGGGAGGCGAGCTCCTCGCGGCCATCGTCTGCCTGTTGAAGGAAGCCGGCTCGAAGCGGCCGACGTCCGACACCCGCCTCTTGATGGCGGGCCTGCACGGCCTCGTGTCGTTCGCCGCGAGCGGGCGCATGAACACCGGCGAGCTGACCGCGAGTGACCGCAACGTGGCCGTCGCGGCTGCGCGCGATCTCGCCACCCGACTGACTCCTCCCGCGACGACGACCGAGACCAAGAAAAAGAGGACGCGATGACGACCATCCATTCGACCCTGGACCTCGCGCACGGACGCTCGCTCCCGAACCGAATCGCGAAGAGCGCGATGAGCGAGCGGCTCGCCGCATCGCAGGGGCGCGTCAGCGAGGAGCTCGTGCGTCTCTATGCGCGCTGGTCCAAGAGCGGCGCCGGCCTGCTCGTCACCGGCAACGTGATGGTCGATCCGCGCGCGCTCGGCGAATCGGGCAACGTCGCGGTCGAGGACGAGCGCGATCTCGACGGGCTCCGCGCGTGGGCGCGGGCGGCGAAGTCGGGCGGTGCCCGGCTGTGGATGCAGATCAACCACCCCGGCCGTCAGTCGCCGCGTACCGTCTCGCGCGAGACCGTCGCGCCCTCCGCGATCCGTCTCCGGGGGGCCGGGCCGATGTTCACCACGCCGCGCGCGCTCGGCAGCGACGAGATCGAAGCCATCATCGCGCGGTTCGCGACGACCGCGCGCATCGCGGAGAAGGCCGGCTTCGACGGTGTACAGATCCACGGCGCGCACGGCTACCTCGTGAACCAGTTCCTCTCGCCGTACACGAATCAGCGCGACGACGCGTGGGGCGGCGATCCAGAGCGACGCAGGCGCTTCCTCCTCGAGATCGTCGCGGCCGTGCGCAACGCGGTGAGCCCGGGCTTCTCGGTCGGGCTCAAGCTGAACTCGGCGGACTTCCAGAAGGGGGGCTTCGGCGAGGACGAGTCGATGGCCGTGCTCGACGAGCTGGACGGCCGCGGGCTCGATCTCATCGAGATCTCGGGCGGCACCTACGAGTCCGCGAAGATGTTCGAAGAGACCGTCCCCACCCGCGACAGCAGCCGTCGTCGCGAAGCGTTCTTCCTCGACTACGTCGAACGAGCACGCGCGCGCGTGCGCATGCCGATCATGCTCACCGGCGGGCTCCGAACCCGCGAGGGCATGGAGGGCGCCCTCGCGAACGGCGTCGACGTCGTCGGCCTCGCACGCCCGATGGCGGTCGAGCCGGAGCTCCCGCGCGCGCTCCTCGACGGCTCCGCGGAGCACGCGCGCCCGGTCAAGCTCGCGACGGGTATCGCGAACCTCGACTCGGTGATCCAGGGGAGCTGGTACCAGCTGCAGCTCGATCGCATGGGCCGCGGCCTCGAGCCGGATCCGCGCGCGAGTCGGCTCCTCGCGGTCCTGAAATTCTTCGGCGCGCGTCGTGGCACCGTCTTGCGTGCGAGCGCAGCGATGGAGCGCTCACTCGACGCGAACGCATCGATCTTGGAGTAGCGCGCTGGTAGCGCGCCGCGAGCTTTGCGAAAGACAGCTCGTCGGCTCCCAGTGCTACTACTCACGAGTGAGCGCTCCCCCACGCCCGCCAAAGGCGGTGATTGTCGAGGACGACGCGCGGTTCGCCGCCGTGCTGCGCGGCCTGCTCGAGGACGACGGCTCGTTCCAGGTCCATACCGCGGGCTCGCTCGACGAGGCCTACGCGGTCATCGACTCGGCTCATCCCGACGTGATCGTCCTCGACCTCGTGCTCGCCGGCGGCACCGACGCGACGCCGCTGCTCGACGATCTCGCGCGCATGGGACAGGCGTCTCCGGCGCTCGTGTTGATGTCGAGCGACGTCGAGCGACTCCTCACGCTCGCGAGCGCGCACGGCGTGCCCTACCTCGCGAAGCCGTTCGACGGCGATCTCGCGCGCGCCGCGATCAAGGTCGCGTACGAGCAGCGCATTCGCCCGCTCGCGCGCAAGGCCGACGGTCCCGGTGCGGCCTTCGTGAGACGTCGCTAGCGCTCGCCCGAGCCCGAGCCCTTGCGATCGCGTGTCTCGACGAACCTGCGAACCTGCAGGCCGCTCGACTTCCTCGAGCGCTCCTCGGGGCGCTCCGACACGGGCGCGGTGTCCGCGGGCGTCAGCGAGCGAAGCTGGAACGCCACGTCGTCCATCGACTGCGGACGATCCTCGGGGGCCTTCGCCATGCAAGCGCTCACAAGCGCATCGAGCGACGCCGGCACCTCGGGCCGACGCGCGCGGAGCGAAGGGATCTCCGCGGCGAGGTGCGCCATGAAGTAATCCTGCTGGGTCGCTCGCACGTACGGCAGCGCGCCGCTGATCATCTCGTAGGCGACGATCCCGAAGCCGTAGACGTCGACGAGGAACGCGCTCGCCGCGTCGACGTCTCCGCGGATGGTCTCCGGCGCGATGTACGCGGGCGAGCCCGAGCGTTCGCCGCTCCGTGCGACGTCGAACGCTGCGAGGAACACTCCGAAATCGGTGAGCACCACCCGGCCGCCGGGCGCGAGCATCACGTTCTCCGGCTTCACGTCGCGGTGCACGACACCCGCGCGGTGCACGGCGGCGAGACCGTCCGCGAGCTGGGCGAGGACCGCGACCACGTCGCGGAGGACGGGCGCCCGCCCCGACTGCAGCGTGCGGCTCAGGTGCTCACCGAGATCGACGCCGAGGATCCGCTCCATCACCACGTACTCGTACGGCCCGTGGACGCCGCCGGAGTACACGCTGACCAGCCCGGGGTGACGGATCGCCGCGAGCACCTGCGCTTCCTTGCGCAGCCCCGGGCCGGCCTCACCACCGAGCGCGACCTTCACGGCGACCGTGCGCTGGAGGAAGCGATCGTAGGCCTCGAACACCTGTCCCATTCCGCCTTCGCCGATGACGGCGCGGATCTCCCACGTCCCCGCGATGAGCTCGCCCGTGCGTAGGTGGGCGGCGTGGGCGGTCACCCTGTCGAGGTTACAGTGCGCTCGCGCTTCGTTGGAAGCCTAAAAAAACGGAAATGGCGCCCCCCTCGGTTCGTGTCGAAGGCGTCGTCGTCGGTTCGCGCCGAGGCATTTCTTGGCCCGATCGGCGGCGGTGTGCCATCCGGGGTGACGATGCGACCTTCTGCGTACTCGAGGAACCCGTCCGTCCCGACGCCTCCCGCGCCCCCCGGAGCGCCTCCCGGAGGTGGAGCCGCGCGCGATGGCGGGCGCGCCGCCAGCGAGCTCGGCGCGATTCGTCGCGAGGCCGAGGTCCTCGCGAAAGACCGCGGTGAGCGCGCATCGACGAGTCACGTGCTCGTGGCCCTCGCGATGCGCGAAGGCCTCGCGGGAGAGCTGCTCGCCGAGCGGCGCGTGACCCGCGAGACGTTGGTGAAGGCGCTGCGTGTCGTTGCCGACGACGAGCCGACGGCGGCCTCTGGCGTCTCGTCGGCGAGCGCGGCCTCGGATCCGCAGGCGCGGACCCCGATCGATCGGCTGTTCGCGCGGGCCCGCGAGCTCGCGGGGCGGTCCAAGCGCGTGAGCGTCGGGCAGGGGAGCGACGTCGACGGCACCCACGTCCTCCTCGCGATCTGCGTCGAGCGCACCACGGCCGCGCATCGCACGCTGTCGCAGCTCGGCGTGGATCTCGGACGCCTGCGCGGCGCTTTGACCCAACACCTGACCGGGGCGGTCGAACCGCGTCGTGCGCGCGTCGGTCTCGGAGAGCGCACCGAGGCCCACGGCGCCGCCGAAGATCAGCGCACGTCCGGCGTGCATCCCGTGTCGCGCACCACCCTGCGACCGCTGCCCCCCTCGCGCCCCCTCCCGTCCCGCGCGAGCGCGCCGCCGCCGCCCCCCTCCGCGACGGTTTCTCCTGCCTCGGCGCCGATCAGTCTCGCCAGCAACGGGCAGGTGCCCGACACCATCGAGCTCGTCGACGACTCCGAGCCGCCGCCCCTCGTCGCGCCGCGTCCGATCGCAAAGGCCGCGCGGAACCTGCGGCGCATGCGCGAGTCGCGGAAGTCGCCCGTGGAGCCGACGCGCTTCGACCTCGATCCCAAGCAGGCGCCGACGCTCTCCGCGATCGGTACGAACCTCACGGCCGCGGCGGCGCGCGGCGAGCTCGATCCGGTGATCGGCCGCGACGTGGAGATCGATCGAACGCTCGACGTCCTCGCGAAGCGTAACTCGAACAACCCTTGTCTCGTCGGCGCACCCGGCGTCGGCAAGACCGCGATCGCGCACGGCGTGGCGCGTCGCATCGCCGCGGGCGTCGGCGTGCAGGGGCTCGACGATCGCATCGTGATCGAGCTCTCGATCGGCGAGCTCCTCGCGGGCACGGGCGTCCGCGGCGCGCTCGCCGAGCGGCTCGGCTGCATCCGCCGGGAAGTGCAGGCCTCGAACGGCCGCGTCGTCCTCTTCCTCGACGAGATCCACGCGCTCCTCGGCGGCGACGCCGGCGAGGAAGCCGCGAACGAGCTGAAGACCGCGTTCGCGCGCGGCGAGCTCCCCTGCATCGGCGCGACCACGACGACCGAATACCGTCGCTCGATCGATCGCGATCCCGCGCTCTCGCGTCGCTTCACGATCGTCGACGTCCCCGAGCTCGACGAAGCCGCCGCCCGCTCGGTGATCGACGTCGCGAGCAAGGTGCTCGAACGCCACCACGGCGTGGAGTACGACCAGGGCGCGAAGGAAGGCGCCGTCACGTGGACCGTGCGCTACGTGCCGTCCCGCGCGCTCCCCGACAAGGCCATCGCCGCGCTCGATCTCGCCGGCGCGCGCGCTCGACGGAACGGCCGCGCCGCAGTGACGCGCGAGGCGGTCGCCGACGTCGTCGCAGAGATGGGGGACGTGCCCGTCGCGCGCCTCCTCGAGCGCGACGCGGAGCGCTTCCTCGAGCTCGAGAAGCACCTCGCCGTTCGCGTCGTCGGACACGGCGACGCGCTCGCACGCATCGCGCGCGCGCTCCGTCGTGGGGCGGCCGGGCTCCGCGGCAACCGCCCGCTGCTCTCGGCGCTGCTCCTCGGACCGACGGGCGTCGGCAAGACCGAGACGGCGAAGGCGATCGCGGAGGTGCTCTTCCACGACGCGACCGCGATGACGCGCATCGATCTCTCGGAGTACAGCGAGGCGCACAGCGTCGCGCGACTCCTCGGCGCGCCGCCCGGCTACGTCGGCCACGAAGACGGAGGTCAGCTGACCGAGGCCGTCCGGCGTCGTCCCTACCAGGTCGTTCTCTTCGACGAGATGGAGAAGGCGCACCGCGACGTGCTCGAGGCGATGCTTCAGCTGCTCGACGAGGGGCGCATGACCGACGGTCGCGGGCGCACGGTCGACTTCACGAACACCGTGGTCGTGCTCACGTCGAACCTCGGCTCCGACGTCGCGAACGAGCGCGCGCCGCGCCGCCTCGGGTTCGGTTCGTCCGACGAGACGAGCGATCAGAAGGGGATCACGGATCGCGTGATCGCCGCCGCGAGGGGCGCGCTCCCGCCCGAGCTGTTCAACCGCTTCGACGAGGTGATCGTCTTCGCGGCGCTCACCCGCGCGGACACGATCGCGATCGCCAACCTCGCGCTGGCGAAGCTCGGCGACGAGCTGCGGAGCAAGCGCGGTCTCTCCCTGCAGTTCGATCGCGAGGCCGTCGAGCTGGTGGTCGACGAGGGGGGCTTCGATCCCTCGCTCGGCGGACGGCCGATCCGTCGCGAGATCGCCCGGCGCATCGAGGCGCCGCTCGCCGAGCTCCTGCTGCGCGGCGACGCCAAGCCGGGAGATGTGGTCTGGATCACAGTGGAAGAGGGGCGCGTCGTCGTCGATCTCGTCGAGACGGGAGAACGCGCGGCGAAGTGACGCTTCCGCGTGGCGTCTACGGCCGAGCGCCTCGACAACGCGATTGACCGCGCCGCGTCGATCGCGTCCGATCGAGCGATGCACCGTCACTTGCTTGCGCTGACGATCGCCGTGGCTCCGTTCGCGGCGCACTTCGTGGCGGCGTGCGACAACAACCGCGTGTCGGCGGCTGCCACGAAGCCGATGAGCCCCGCGGACGGCGCGGGCGACCACAAGAGCTCCCCAGGCGGTGAGAACCTGAAGCCCGTCGTCCCCGAGTCGAGCAACGACCCGGGAGCGACCGGCGGCTCTTCGCCCGCCGCCGCGGACTGTCCGCCGAAGTGCAACAGCGACGGCGCGTGGTCCGGCTGCGGCCTCACCAAGCCCCGCGGCGGCGCCTGTCAGGGCTGCACGCCGAAGTGCAAGGGTAAGGGTACGAAGGATGAAGGCTGGTACGACTGTAGTGGGGTCTTGATCGCGCAGCGTGCCTGCGGCACCTGACCGAGAGCGAGATCGTTCACGTACCACGGGCACGTTCACTCGCAGGCTCGTGGACGCGGAGCGGACTCGCTCGGGCTCGTCCGTCCGCGTGGCACGTTCACGGCGAGAGGGCTTCGCGCCAACGCTGCTGCCGCTCTCGGCTCCGCTCCCGACGCGTCGCACAAACTTCCCGTGCACGTGAACGTGATCCGTGCCCGTGAACGGGCTGGTCGCGCGAGCAGGGCCGTGTGGTGATCCACGAAGACCTGGTGCGACGCCTCTCTCACTCGGAGGAGGGGTCAGTCTTGACCCACACGCGCAGCGCCTCGGCCACGCTCCACGCCTGGGCGATGCAGCCGCGCGCGGTGTACGGCGCCTCCGCGTCGAAGATCTCGCTGACGGATCCGATGCAGGCCTCGCCGAGGTGATCGAAGACGCCCTGCACCAGGCGGCGTGCGCCGGCGCGATCGTCGGGGTGCACCTTCAACCACGCGTCGACGAAGGGACCCATGAGCCATCCCCAGACGGTTCCCTGGTGGTACGCCGCGTCGCGCGTGCGCAGATCGCCGTAGTACTTCGCCTTGTAGTCGGGGTGTCCGGGCGCGAGGGAGCGCAGACCCACCGGCGTGAGGAGCCGATCGTGCACCACCCGGACGACCTGCTCCCAGCGCGCGGGATCGAGCACGGCGTGGCGTGGTGCGATCGAGAGGATCTGGTTCGGTCGGCACGCGGGATCGTCCTTCCCGTCCTCTCCGTCGATCACGTCGTAGAGGTGGCCGCCCTGCTCGTACCAGAAGCGTTGGTTGAAGGAGCGCTTCGCGCGCTCCGCGAGCGAGGCCATCCCGCGCGACTCGGGGGCTAGACCCTCGTCCCCGAGCCACTGCGACATGAGCGAGAGCGCGTTGTACCAGAGCGCGTTGA
>JBKJQC010000714.1:0-6204 GCA_046593995.1 Polyangiales bacterium | reverse complement strand
CCAAAGCTCGTGCACTACCGGACTGTGCGACTCCCCGTGCGCGTCGCCTGCGCGACGCCCGTCGTTCTTAGATGGGACCGCTTCTCCCAGCAAGGTCGGTGAGGTGGGGCGCGGAGGTGGATCAGGGGTTGGCGCGGTCGCGCGCTCGAGTGTGACGTCGCTCGGCAGCCGTCGCCTGCGCGGCGCGCGCTCACCTCCTCGCGCGATCGGCGAGATGATCGTCCGCACCTGCAGCCCGCGTCGCTCCCCCCGCCGCGGCGACGTCACGCTCGAGCGCGCGACCTGCCGCCAGCCTGTCGGCAGCGGCGCGACAGCTATGACGCACACTGTGCGACCGCGCAACCGATGTAAGCCCGGCGGAGCCGCAATTGGCGATCTTTGGCGTCGAGCTTGTTCGCGTCGAGGTTCCGACGCGTCCGAGGTTTGGGTTCCTGAGGACATTCCGGTACCCGGGCCGAACGTCGAACCGGAATTTCTGGCGCGTTTGCGGTGCGGCCAGAGTACCCTCGCGACGGCTCGACCGATGGGACCCGAGAAAAGGCCTGAGCTGATCAGCACGGGTGAAGCCGCGCGGGCGTGCGGTGTGAGTACGCAGACGATCGTCAACTGGATCCGCCAGGGCCGCCTGCGCGCGGCCACGACGGGCGGCGGCCGCTTCCGCGTGCACGCGGACTCGCTCGTCGAGTTCCTGCGTTCGAGCGGCTTCGAGATCCCCGAGGAGCTCCGGGCGGGGCCGCCGGCGATCTACATCATCGACGACGATCCCGCGTGGCTCGCGGCGGCGCGCAGGCAGCTCAATGCGATCGGCGTCGTCGAGACGTACCCCGACGGATACCGTGGGCTCGTCGCGGTCGCCGCACGGCCGCCTGCGGTCGTCGTGCTCGACATGAAGATGCCCGGCCTCGACGGCGCGGGCGTGATCAGCGCGCTCCGCAACGACGATGCGACCAAGAACCTGCCGATCCTCGTCGCGACGAGCTACGAGGAAGAGGCGGCGCTCGCGCGTCGATACGGCGCGACGGCGGCTGTGATCAAGGGAACGGCAGGCAAGCTGAAAGAGACCGTGGAGCGCCTGATCGCCGGATGACGCTGCCCGACTCGACGCCCGATCCGAGAGACGACGAGCGCCATGGACAGCGCCGCGCACTGTGGCACGACGTCCGAAGCGTCCTCGGCGCCGTGCTCGCCAACGTCGAGTACGTGACCGCACAGGAGCTGCCGGCGACGTCACGTACGGCGCTACGGGAGGTCGAGCACGAAGTGCGGCTCGTGGCCGACATCGTCGAGATCGTCTCGGCGCGGCGCGATCCGGACGCGACGCTCGAGCTCGATCTGCGCGCGCTCCTCTGGATTGCACGACGATCCGGCGGGTCGATCGTCGTCGATGCCACCGTCACGCCGTTCCTCGTCCGTGGGCCCTTCCGCGTGATCGAGGGGCTCGTCCAGGCACTCGGCGCCGCGGCGACGGGCGGCGCGGGTGTCGGGGGCGCGATGGGGCACGGCGAGCCGCGATTCCTGAGCAACGGCGCCGAATGCGCCGTCACCGGCGTCGACGTCGCGCGAGCGGAGTGGATCGCGAGGGGATCCGGGGTGTCGGCGCTCGGCCTCTCCGCGGCGGTCGAGGACGGAACACTTCGTCTTTCGCTCACGCATCGCTAGACGACTGAGCAGGAATGTTCCAGGTTGGTCGGTAGACCCGCGTCGAGAGAGCGCCCTGGAGGCCCAGCTTCCCGCTCTCGCTGCGGTTGCCCACGGGGTATCGGCGCGGCACCGCCGTTGCTTCTACGGCTCACAGGCGAATCCGCCAGACTCTCAGCGCAACCGTTCACGACCCTTTTACGCGCAAGCGTTCCCGAGAAAGAGCGAGCCCATGCAACAGCACGTCCTCGTCGTCGACGACGATCCCGACATGCTCTCGGTCGCGAAACGCGCTCTGGAGAACGCCGGCTATCGGGTCACGCCCGCGGAGAGCGGAAAGGACGGCGTCGACTTCCTCCGCGCGGAGCGCCCCGACGTGATCCTGTTCGACTTCTGGATGCCCGAGATGCGGGGCGACGAGTTCGTCGCCGAGGTCTGGAAGGTGTGCCCGAAGCCGCCGCCCATGGTCGCCTGCTCGGCGGATCCCGATTTCATGGACTGGGACGCGCGGTCGTCGGGCGTCCGTCACGCGATCTCGAAGCCGTTCGACGTCGCGAGCCTCGTCGGCACCGTCAAGAAGGCGCTCGCCGGCGCCTGACGGAGATCGAGCTCAGAGCGGGAGCGTTCCCTGCTCGCCGCCGCCCCCGGAGCGTGGCGGCGCGATGTTCAGGTGCTCGTACGCGCGACGCGTGACCATGCGCCCTCGCGGAGTGCGCGAGAGGAGCCCGCGCTGCAGCAGGAACGGCTCGTAGACGTCCTCGATGGTGTCGCGCGGCTCCGCGAGTGTGGCCGCGAGCGCTTCGATCCCGACCGGTCCTCCGTCGTAGACGTCGATGATCGTGCGGAGGAGGCGCCGATCCATCCCGTCGAGACCGAGGGTGTCGATCCCGAGGCGCTTGCAGGTAGAGGTCGCGATGGCCTCGTCGACCGAGCCCGTGCCGAGGACCTCCGCGAAGTCGCGGACGTTGCGCAGCAGTCGGTTCGCGATGCGCGGCGTGCCGCGGGCGCGTGATGCGATCGCGTTGGCGCCGGGGTCGTCGATCGGAACGCCGACGATCTTCGCCGACCGACGCACGATCGTCGCGAGCTCCTCGACGTCGTAGAAGTCGAGCCGCACGACGTGGCCGAAACGCGAGAGCAGGGGGGCTGTGAGCAGACCCGTGCGCGTCGTGGCCCCGACGACCGTGAAGGGGCGGAGCGGGAGCGAGATGCTCGACGCGTACGCGCCCTCGCCGGTCACGACGTCGATCTTGAAGTCCTCCATCGCGGGGTAGAGGTTCTCTTCGACCACCGCCGAGAGGCGATGAATCTCGTCGATGAACAGCACGTCGTTCGTGCCGAGGCGCGTGACGAGCGCGGCGAGCGTCCCCTTGTGCTCGATCGCCGGGCCGCTCGTCGCATGCAGGGTCACGCCCATCTCGTGCGCGAGGATGTTCGCGAGCGTCGTCTTGCCGAGACCAGGCGGACCGCAGAGGAGCACGTGATCCATCGGCTCGCCGCGCCTGCGCGCAGCCTCGACGAACACCTTCAGGTTCTCGACGTGCGTGCGTTGGCCGACGTACTCGGCGAGCGTCGCCGGGCGGAGCGCGCGATCGAAGCGGTCCTCTTCGGCGACGGCACCGGGGTCGAGCGCCGCCTCGCGGCGGTCCGGCTCATCGCGCTCATCGCGCTCGTCGACGTCCAGCCCGTGCGCCGGCCTCCCTGCGGTCGCCGCGGTCACCGCGTCTTCGGGAAGCACGCGGGCCTTCTTCCGGGTGGCCATCGCGCGACACGCTAGACCAAACGCGACTGCGGCGACACGACGCGCGACGAGGACGCGACGGGCTCGGGTCGATGCTGATCAGAGCTCCGCGAGGAAGCGACGCAGGATCTGCCACCCCTCGCGGAGTCCCTCCACCGAGGTGCTCTCGTTGCGCTGGTGCGCTTCGTCCTGATCCCCGGGGCCCCAGTTCACGGCAGCGACGCCGAGCTGCGCGAACCGCGCGACGTCGGTCCATGCTTGCTTCGGCTCCACGCCTTTGACGCCTGCCGCGATCAGCTTGGCGACGAGCGGGTGCGAGCGATGCGGCGGTGCGCTCGGTGAGCGGTCGAACACCTCGACGTCGGCCCGGTCGCCGATGGTGCGACGGAGCTCCGCCTCGGCGTCCTCGATCGAGGTGCCCGGGAGGAACCGGTAGTTCACGTTGAGCTCGAAGCCATCGGGGATGATGTTTCGTCCGCGCCCCCCCTGCGCGAGGGTCGCGCTCATCACGGCGCGGTACCGCATGCCGTCGATCTCCGTGTCGACGGGCTCGAGCGCGTCGAGATCACGGAGCAGCGGCCAGGCGCGATGGATCGCGTTCACGCCCTGCCACGGCCGCGCGGAGTGCGCCGTCTTGCCGCGCGTGGTGACCTTCGCGTGGATCGAGCCCACACATCCGAGCTGCAGCTTCGAGTACGAGGGCTCGAGGCAGATCGCGAGATCCTGGGAGGCGAGCTCGCGATGCGCCTCGAGCAGCGGCCCGAGCTCGTTCTCCGCGAAGGGGCCCTCCTCGCGCGAGTAGAAGACGAGCGTGACGTCTGCTCGCTGCGCGAGGATCGGCGCGAGCTCCGCGTCCTCCGCGGCCGCGATCATCAGGGCGACGCCGCTCTTCATGTCGGCCGCGCCCGCGCCGTAGAGGCGATCTCCCTCGATGCGCACCCGACCATCGTGCTGGGTACGTACGGTGTCGAGGTGTCCCGCGAGGACGATCTTGGGGCGCGACGCACCACCAGGGGTCCCGCGGGTGAGCGGCACCGCGAACGAGTCGAGCACCCGCAGCGGCTCGCCGGCGGCCATCCCCTTGGCCTTCCATTCGCGCGCGCGCGCCAAGAGCGCGTCGCAGAGGAGGGTCTCCTCCCCGATGGGCGAGGGGACGCTGCACAGCCAACGCGTCAGCTCGACGACGTCGGCGCCGATGGGGGGAACGGCCAGGCCGGTTTGATCTTGGGGAGACACGGCGCTCCCCGTATCGTGACGGAGGTCGGACGTCAGCATGCGGCATCGCCTCACCATTCTCGCGTGCGTGGGGGGCACGCTCTTCGCCGCGCGCGCGCATTCGGAGGCGCGACCGAGCGCGCGCCTCGACTACGTGCGGAAGGGCGCTGCCTCGGTCTGTCCGGACGAGGCCGGCATGCGGGCGGCCGTGACCGCGCGCCTCGGGTACGACCCGTTTACCGCCGATGCCGACCGAACCGTGGCCGTCTCCCTGACGCGCGAGGGCGCGACGTTCCGCGCCGTCATCGAGGTGCGCGACGCCTCGGGCGCGGCCATCGGCGTGCGCAAGCTCCAGAGCTCGGCGCTCCACGATGTCGACTGCGAGGAGCTCGCCGGCTCGATCGCGATCGCGCTCGCGGTAGCGATCGATCCGCTCGGCACCGGTCCGGCGCCGTCCGCGAGCGCCTCGCCCTCCTCCGCACCGAGTGCGTCGTCGAGGGCCCAGTCGAATCCGCCTCCTCCGCCGATCCCGCGGCGCCCGCACGTCGAAGAGCCTGCTCCGCGGGCGCGTCTGATGGCGACGTTCGGGGTCTTCGCCGCGTACGGCGCCGCGCCCGACCTGACCGCTGGGCTCACCGCCGGCGTCGGCATGCGGCTCCCCACTTGGTCGCTCTCCGTCGAGGGCCGCGCGGACCTCGAGGCGCGTCGCGCCGGAACGCTCGGCGGCGAGGTGAAGTCGTCGCTGCTCCTCGGATCGTTGGTCCCCTGCCTGCACCACGACCCCTTCGTCGCGTGCGTCGTCGGCTCCATCGGCGCGATGCGAGGCGCCGGCGCCGGCGTCGACGTCGCGTCGACGGACACGACGTTCTACGCCGCCGTCGGTCCGCGCGTCGGCCTCGAAGCAGACCTCGCCGCGTGGGGGGGCGCGACGTTCGTGCTCCGCGGGTTCGTCGACGTCCTCGCGACGCTCGTCCGGACGACCCTCCGCATCCAGGCCGTCGACGTGTGGACGACGCCGCCCGTGGCCGTCCTCGCAGGCCTCGCGCTCGTCGGTCGATTCTGATGACGGAAAGAGGGCCGCGCCCCCAAGAGCCGGAAGTGGGCTCCAGTTCAGAGATGGCGGCCCGCGTCGAATCCCGAGCGCGGCCGGAGCACCCCCAGTTCCGGACGATCTTCCAGACCGAGTGCACGTATGTCTTCCACACGCTGCGCCGACTCGGCGTGCACGAGCGCGATCTCGAGGACGTCGCCCACGACGTCTTCCTCACCGTGCACCGGAAGCTCGACGACTACGATCCGGCGAGACCGCTGCGCCCGTGGCTCTTCGCGTTCGCCTATCGCTTCGCGTCCGACTATCGCAAGCTCGCGCGACACCGCCGCGAGACGATGGCAGCGGACGCGCGCGCGGGTGAGGCGCCCGAGGCGATCGACGGGGCCGACGCGCCCGACGATCGCCTCGACTCCGCGCGACGACGGAGGCTCGTGCTCGACGCGCTCGCGGAGATCGATCTCGACCAGCGCGCGGTGTTCGTGATGCACGAGATCGACGGGGAGCGGATCCCGGCCGTCGCTGCCGCGCTCTCCATCCCGCTCAACACGGCGTACTCGCG
>JBKJQC010000630.1:0-7755 GCA_046593995.1 Polyangiales bacterium | reverse complement strand
TCGCACCTAGGTCGCCCTCGCCGAGGAAAACAGGGACACCTGGCAGGCGACGCGAGCCTCGCAACGGAGACGCCACGACCGGCAGACGGCTCGAACCTCCGCGCCTCCGTGCCTCCGCGTTCAATCTGGCGTGCGCAAACCGATCGGCTTCGGGAGCGCGGGCTCTGACTCGGGCGAGAAAGTGCAGCGCAAGCCGCCCTAGCCGGCGGCGGCTCCTGTCGGTTAGTGTTTGCCTCCTCATGCAGCCGCCGCCGCGAGGTCGCGGCGCCGACACCTCCCCGGATCCCGGTGTGGGCGCCGGTGTCGCCGGGGCCTCGGACGACCCCATCGCGGATCGCATCCGGGTCTGGGCTCTCCGCCCGACCGCGGAGGAAACCCTCACGCTCTGCGACGAGCTGCGACGCGTGCCCGGCGTGCGTGGCAATCACGTCGAGGCGTTGGCGCGGGCCGTCGCGCAGCGGCACGGGAAGGACTCGAAGGTCCTCCTCGCGCTCGGCCGGCTGCAGCTCGCGATCGGGAAGCTCTCCGACGCGCAGCAGACGCTCGTCACGGCGGGGCGCGCGGATCCGACCGCGCGCGGACCGTACCGCTATCTGGGTGAGGTCCTGCTTCGCCGCGGCGACGCCGCGCGCGCGGAGCGGATGCTCGAGAAGGCGGCAGAGGCCGAGGCCAAGGGCCAGACCGGCGATCCGACCGAGCTCTCCACCGAGGCGTGGCTCACGCGCGCGCGTGCGCTGAAGACGCTGCAGGACGGCGCGGGCGAGGGCGCGGTCGCGGCGGAGATGGCGACGTTCGTGAAGTCGATGGAGCAGAGCCATCGGCCGAGCGTCCGCAGCTTGCCGCCGTCGCGGAGCAGTCTCCGCCCGCCCGCCGCCGTGCACGCGGACAGCGACGATCAGCCGACGATGGTCGGGCAGATCTCGGACGAGATCCGGCGTAAGGCGACGCCGGGGTTCGAGACGCAGCTCGGTGAGGAGACACGCGAGACGCGTGGGACGCGCGACCGCGGCGAGCTCGACGGTCGCACGCGCTTCGATCCACGCACGCCCGAGAAGGAACCGGGACCGCCGCCGGTGCCTGCGCCGCTCCCTGCGCCGGCTGCACCCGCGCTCCGTGCGCCTCTCGCGAAAAAAGAGACGCCGCCGCCGGTGCCCGCAGTGAGAGCGCCGCACGACGCACGCTCGAAACTGTTCCCCGCGGACGCATCGCTCCCGCGCTTCGACGTGTCCGCCATCGAGGATCTCGAGCGCACCCGGCCCGGTGACGCGGCCGCAGATCTGTCCGTCAACACGGGCGACATCCTGGTCGGAGACGCACCTTCGCGCGACGAGCCGTCGGTGCCTGCGATCCGCCTCACGCCGCCGACCGACGACAAGTCGCCGGTCCCGTTCCGGCGATCGCCGACGGACACCGGTGCGTTGCGCGCGCTCCGCGCGGACGCCATCACGTTCGGCGAGCCGTCGCGCGACGAGCGGTCGAACACCGCGCGCGTGCGCTTTACGACCGGGAGCAAGGCGCCCGCGCCCGGCGCGTTGTGGAACAGCGCGCGCGTGCTCTCTGCCCTCGAGCGCGCGGGCGTCTACGAGCCCGCTGCGGCCGCGGCGTCCCCCGCGCTGTGGATGAAGCGCCGCGAGCTGAACATGCCGCGCCGCAAGGGCGCGTGGCTCTTCGCGCTCCTCGGGCTCCTCATCGTGGGGGGTGTGGGGGGCGCGATCTACGGCACGCGCGTCACGAAGGAGCGGCAGCGCGGCGAGGCCGAGGTGGCTGCGCTGCGCGCGGAGGCCGACGTGCGGAAGGGCGCTCCCTCGGCGCTCGCCAGCGCGGAGGCCGATCTCGGACGCACGTTCGAGCTCGACTCCCGGTCGATGCGCGGCGCGCGCGTCTGGCTCGAGGACCGCGTCCTCCGCTCGTTCCTCTGGCCCAGCGAGGAGCGTCGCGAAGGCGGTCTCGCGTCCGCGATCGAGCGCGGCAAGACGGTCGGCCTCGCGGAGCCGGAGCTCGCGTTCGCGCGCATCGCGCTCGCGCTCTCGAGCGACGACACGCCGTCCGCCGTGACCCTTGCGAGGTCGCTCGATCCCGGCACCGCGAAGGGGAAGCTCGACGCGTGGCGCGAGCTCGCTGTCGGCTGGGTGCTCGAGCGCGCCGGCGATGCGCGCGCCGCCGAGCGCTACGCCCACGCGATCACGCTCGATCCGGAGCTGATCCCCGCGAGGCTCGCCCTCGCGAAGCTCGCGGCGCTCTCGGGGGACGCCGCGCGCGTCACGGACTTGATGAAGGACGTCGCGCCGGATCTCGCGGCCACGCGCGAGGATCTCGTCGCGCTGGCGGCGCTGATCGCGACCGGCACCGGCGGGAAGGGGGGCGCAGAGACCACGCTGCGCCCCGCGGGGTTCGGCTGGATCGCCCCCGCGCTGATCGCCGCCGATCCGACCGCGCCGGCCGACACACGCAAGCGAGAGTCCGCGCGCGCGTTCACGCTCGCGCGCGATCCCGGCGATCTCACGCGCATCGGTCGCCTCGCGTTCGCGGCCGGCGACGAGGCCACGGCGTCGCGCGCTGCGCTCCGCGCACTCGAGGTGAGCCCGATCTTCCCCGCGGCGCGCGCGCTCGCCGCGCGACTCGCGCTCGCCGTCGGTCGACCCGACGACGCCGCGCGCGCGCTCGAGAACGTGGAGGGCGAGGCCGAGCTCCCCGCGCTCCGTGCGTGGTACGCCTACGAGCGTCAGGATCTCGCGACGGTGTCGAAGGAGCTCCAGGATCCCACGCTGGTCGCGGATCGCCCCGACGTCGCCGCCATCGTGCGGAGCCTGCAGTTCGCGCTCGCCCATCGCACCGGTGCGCCGCTCTCCGCGAAGGACAAGACCGAGCTCGAGGCCGTTCGTGGGCTCCCGCAGCCGGGGTCCTCGGTCGCGTTCGACGTCGCGCTCGAGACCGGCGATCTCGCGACCGCGGAGGCGATCGGCAAGGGCCTCGTGGATCCGGAGCGTCGCCCGATGAATGCCCTCCGGCTCGCGCGGCTCGCGCGCCTCCTCGGCCACGCCGACGACGCCGAGCGACTCTCGAAGCTCGCGTTCGACCAGTCGATCGCGACACCGCTCTCGCTCGTGATCCGCGCGATCGTCCTCGGCGGCGCAGGGAAGGGCGCGGACATGCTGGCGTTGCTGGCGAAGCATCCCGAGCTCGCCAAAGACGAGCAGCCCTGGCTGCGCGCGTGGGGCACGCACCTCGCAGGCAAGCGCGGAGACGCGAAGAAGCAGGTCGAAGCGCTGATGGAGCCCGACCGAAGAGCGCCATGGTCAATTCGTCGGGATGCGCTCTTCGCGCTCACCGCCACGAACGACAAGCGTGGAAAGGCGTACGCGAAGGAGCTCGCGAAGGAGCGTCCGAACGATCCGGACGTGCAGAACGCTGCGAAGACTCTCGGCGTGGCGAAGTGATCGCCGCGCGAATCGCGCTACGCGATCGCGATCGGCTCGCCATGGCGTACATGGGGAAGCCGCGCTGATTTCGGCTTTTCCGGAATGATCGTCGCCGCGCCGTATCGCGGCACGCTCGCTGCAGAGGACATCGTCGAACCAACCCGGCGCCATCGCCGGCGGGAGGAAAAGATGTCCGACGCGATCTCCGTCATCGAGACCGCCTATCGCACCGACCTCGACGACGCCGCGTGGCTGCAGGCCGTGCTCGAAGCGTCTCGGTCGGAGCTCGATAGCGGCTTTGGAATCTTTGGCTTCTATCTCGACGCGCAGGATCTGTCCGCGATTCGCGTGCACGCCCCGACCATCGTCGGCGGGCCGGCGGGCAGCGACTCGGTGCTCTCCGAGATCTCGTGCGCTTTGCAGCTCGGCGTCGACGAGCAGCGCGCGCTCGGCATCCTCGGGCCACGCGAGAGCGCCGAGGCCATCTATGCGCGCTCGCACGCGATCGTGACCGCGACCGAGATCGCCGGCGCGGCGGCCTGGTCCTCGAACCCCGCGGTCACGCGCTGGCTCCAGCCGTTCGGGATCGTCGATCTCCTCGCGATCAAGACGGTCGACCTCGATCGCCGCGGCTTTCTCATCGGAGCGCCGACCTCTCGCGTCGCGCCCCCCGCGCCACGCACGTGTGCCCTGTGGGCACGCCTCGTTTCACATGTGTCGTCGGCGTACCGCCTCCGTCGCACGCTCGCGAACGGCTCACCGGCCCGCTCGGTGATGGAGGGCGCGGACGCGATCCTGGAAGCTGACGGTCGGGTCGTCGACGCCCGTGGCGCGGCCGCTACCCTCGACGGCCGCGACGCGCTGCGCGCCATGGCCATCGCGATGGACCGCGCGCGGAGCTCGCTGCGCAAGAGCGACGAGGAGGAGGCGATCTCGTTGTGGACCGCGCTCGTCGACGGCCGCTGGACGCTCCTCGAGCACTTCGATCGCGACGGCCGCCGCTACTTCGTCGCGCGCCGCAACGAGCCGCAGGTGCACGAGGTGCTCGCCCTCGGGCCGCGCGAGCGACAGATCGTCGCCTACGCCGCGCGCGGGCACAGCGTGAAGCTCATCGCCTACGAGCTCGGCCTCTCCTCGCCGACCATCTCCGAGCACCTCACCTCCGCGATGGCGAAGCTCGGGGTCGCGAACCGCGGCGAGCTCTCGCGCGTCTTCGCGACCGCGTCCGACGTCACCGAGCGGGGCCTCGCGCCGATCGGCGTCGAAGACGTCGCCGTCACCGGCGCGGACGTGGTGCGGAGCGGCGACGCACGCGTCCTCACCGATACCGAGCGGGCGATCGTCACCCTCGTCCTCGATGGCGCGACCAACGCGGCCATCGCGACCCACCGCGGCACCTCGGTCCGCACGGTCGCGAACCAGGTCGCCCGCGTCTTCAAGAAGCTCCGCGTCGGCTCGCGCGCAGAGCTCGCCGCCTGGGCCGCAGGCGCGCGCGCCTGACGATCAGACCTTCGACTCGCGGTTCGGCTCGTCGTACTGATCGTCGGGGATCACGAGCCGCTCGACGCGCGTGCCGTTCGCGAAGGAGTCGACGATCTCGGGGACGTCGGCGAGGGTGATCTTGCCGAGGAAGTAGCCGTCCGGTTCGACCGCGATGGTCGGGCCGAAGTGACAGACGTCGAGGCAGCTCGCGGTGCAGGCGCGCGCCTCGGCGACCGCGAGGCCGCGCTTGCCTAGCTCCGCCTTGAGGGCCGCGTGGATCGCCTCGCTGCCGGACTGCGCGCAGGAGCCCTTGGGGTTCCCCTCCGCGCGCCGGTTGATGCAGACGAACACGTATCGCGCGCGCTTCGGCACGGTCAGCTCCTGTTTCGCTCGTAGAGGAGGCGGAGACCGACGAGCGTGAGATCCTCGTCGACCTCCTCGATCGTCGTGGACTCGGGCGCGATCAGCTTGCCCAGACCGCCGGTCGCGAGGACCCGCACCGGGTGGTTGATCTCGGTCTTGAGGCGCTCGACGAGGCCGTCGACCAGCGCCACGTAGCCGTAGAAGAGGCCGGACTGCATCGCGTGGAGCGTGTTCTTGCCGATGGCGCGCGGGGGCTTCGCGATCTCGACGCGCGGGAGCTTGGCGGCGCGGGCGAAGAGCGCGTCGGCGCTGATCTGGACGCCGGGGCAGATCACGCCGCCGACGTACTCGCCCTTCGGGGAGACGACGTCGAACGTGGTCGCGGTGCCGAAGTCGACGACGATCACGCCCTTGTCGGGCGACGTGCCGGCGACACGATCGTGCGCCGCAACGGAGTTCACGATGCGATCCGCGCCGACCTCGCGGGGGTTGTCGATGAGGATGGCGACGCCGGTCTTCATCCCCGGTCCGACGACGAGCGGATCGATGCCGAAGCCGCGGCGCACCATCTGGACGACGGTGTCGGTGAGCGTGGGGACGACGCTCGCGATGATCGCGGCGCGGATGCGCGACGCGTCGAGGCGGTGCAGATCGAGCAGCGAGCGGACGAGCACGCTGTACTCGTCTGCGGTGCGACCCCGCGCGCTCTCGAACCGGAACTGGTGCGAGAGCTTGTTCGCCTCCGGACCGGTGCGGGAGAGCTCGAACAGCCCCAACGTCACGTTGGTGTTGCCGACGTCGATCGCGAGCAGCACGAACCCTTCGTACCACGCCTCTGCGGCGCCTGTCGCGCGCCGTCCCGCGACCTGCCGCGCGAACCGTTCGTCGCAGGCGGCACGCTTCCGCTCCCGTTCTGCGCCGTGTAACGACTCCGCACGCGATGACCGCTCTCCCGCACGAGAGGAAAGTCCACGTGATCGGGGTCGCCGGCGCGGGAATGGCGCCGCTCGCCGGCCTCCTGCGTCAGGCCGGCTACGACGTCTCCGGATCGGACGTGGCGTTCGATCCGCCGATGGGGCCGCGCCTCGCCTCCTGGGGCGTGCGCACGATGCCCGGCACTGATCCGGCGCACCTCGACGGGCTCGGACCCTCGGACGTCGTCGTGGTCGGCAACGTGTGTCGCAAGGACCATCCGCTCGCGGTCGCCGCCGAGGCGCGCGGGCTGCGACGGATGTCGCTCCCGACGGCGCTGCGCGAGCTCGTGTTCACCACCAAGAGCGGCGCGCGCCCGGTCGTCGCGGTGTCGGGGACGCACGGGAAGACGACGACCACCGCGCTCGTCGCGACGATCCTCGCCGACGCGCAGCTCGATCCCGGGCACCTCGTCGGCGGCATCCCGATCAACCCCGTGGGCGCGGCGAGCGGGAGCCGCGAGCCGTTCCACCTCGGTCGCACCACGCGCGCGCTGACCGGCAACGTGCCGCTCGCGCCCTTCGTGATCGAAGGGGACGAGTACGACTCGGCGTTCTTCGAGAAGCAGCCGAAGGTGTGGGGGTACGCGCCGAAGATGGCGATTCTCACGTCCATCGAGCACGACCACGTCGACATCTACCCCGACGTCGCGAGCTACCTCGCGGCCTTCCGCGGCCTCCTCGAACGACTCCCCGCGGAAGAAGACGGCGGGCTCCTGGTGGCGAACGCTGCCGACGCGCGCGTGCGGGACCTGGTGCTCACGAGCCGCCCGAAGTGTCGCGTCGTCTGGTACGCCGCGAGCGACGCGTCCGGGCGCCCGTTCCCCGACGGCGACACGGGCTCTTCGGTCGGAGAGGTGCTCCCGGTCTGGACCGCCAACGAGGTCGGGCTCACCGGCGACGGCGACGAGACGCAGCGCTTCGATCTCTTCGTCGGTCCGTCGAGCGCGGGGCGCTTCGGCGTCGGCATCTTCGGCACGCACAACGTCGGCAACACGCTCGCGGCGCTCGCCCTCGCGGTCGAAGGGTTCGGCGTCGCGGTGCGCGAGAGCGCGTCCAAGCTCGGCGCGTACCGCGGCTGCAAGCGCAGGCTCGAGCGCCTCGAGTCGACGCGGGTGACCGTCTACGACGACTTCGCCCACCACCCGACGGCCGTCGAGACGACGCTGAAAGCCGCGCGCGCGCGACACCGGAACGCGCGACTCTTCGCCCTCTACGAGCCGCGCAGCGCGACGGCCTGCCGCGCGATGCACCAAGAGGCATACGCCGAGGCGTTCGGTTCCGCCGACGTGATCGTGCTCGCGCCGCTCGGACGGAGCACCATCCCCGAGGCCGAGCGGCTCGATCTGAAGCGCCTGGCCGAGGATCTCCGCGCGCGCGGCCGCGAGGTGATCCTCGCGCCGGCGACCGACGCCGTCGTCGACGTGGTGCGCGAGCGCGTCCGCGACGGCGACGTGGTCGTGTCGATGTCGAACGGCGCGTTCGGTGGCGTCCCCGCGAAGCTGGCCGAGGTGCTGCGA
>JBKJQC010000543.1:0-5098 GCA_046593995.1 Polyangiales bacterium | reverse complement strand
CGAGAGCGCCGGGTGCCACAAACTCGAGACCTGCGCGCCACGGGGCTTCAGCTGATCCACCGCCGGTCGGGTTGTACGCCTTGATGATCGGCGATAGTGTTCGAGCGTTGCGACTGCCGAGGGGGCACTCGCACTCGCACTCAACAATCAGTTGGGGGAACCATGACCGATATCGACTTCGCAGCGATCAAGACGCGTCAGCAAGCAGCCTGGTCAACGGGCAACTATGGGGTCATCGGAACCACGCTCCAGATCGTCGGCGAGACGCTTTGCGAAGCGCTCGATATTCGATCGGGTTCTCGTGTGCTCGACGTCGCAGCCGGTAACGGCAACGCGACGCTGGCCGCGGCACGTCACTGGTGCGACGTCACCTCGACGGACTACGTTCCGGCGCTCCTCGAGTCCGGACGCAAGCGCGCCGAGGCCGAGGGACACAAGGTCCAGTTTCAGGAAGCCGACGCCGAGAATCTGCCGTTCCCGGATGGCAGCTTCGATGTCGTGTTGTCGACCTTCGGCGTGATGTTCACGCCAAATCAGCAGAAGGCGGCGAGCGAGATGTTGCGGGTCTGCAAGGCGGGCGGCAAGATCGGGCTCGCGAACTGGACGCCCGAGAGTTTCATCGGGCAGCTGTTCAAGACGATCGGCAAGTACATCCCACCCGCCGCGGGACTCAAGTCCCCGTCGTTGTGGGGCACGCAAGCCCGGCTCGAAGAGTTTTTCGGCGCGGCCGGGAAGATCCAGGCCACGAGCCGCCACTTCCACTTCCGTTACACCTCTCCGCAGCACTTCGTCGACGTCTTCCGGGAGTGGTACGGCCCGATGAACAAGACGTTTGCTGCGCTGGCCGCTGAGCCTGACAAGCAAGCGTCGTTTCACAAAGATCTTCTCGGGCTGGTCGAGAAGGGGAATCGTTCGGGGGATCAGACGCTCGTCTTGCCGAGCGAGTATCTCGAAGTCGTGATCGAGAAGTCGCGCTAGTCCGCGCTCGAAGATCATGCGATTTGCGATTGTCGGTGTTGGTGGAGCGGGTGGCTACTTCGGCGCCAGGCTCGCCGAGGCGGGGCACGACGTGACGTTCATCGCGCGCGGCGATCACCTCGCGGCGATCCGCGCGGGCGGACTTCGCGTCGAGAGCATCGCCGGTGACGTTGTCATCACACCGGCAAGCGCCACCGACGATCCTCGAGAGGTCGGCGTCGTCGACTACGTTTTCATGGGTGTGAAGTCCTGGCAGGTCGCGGATGCGGCTCGCGGAGCTGCACCCCTCGTCGGTGCGTCGACCGCGGTGCTGCCGCTGCAGAACGGCGTCGAGGCGGCGGAGCAGATCGGTTTGGCGCTCGGACGCGAGCACGCGATCGGCGGAATCGCGAAGATCATCAGCCTCCTCGTCGGTCCGGGCCACATCAGGCATGTCGGGGCAGTGCCGACGCTCGAGTTCGGCGAGCTCGACGGCACGCGCAGCGAACGCGTGATCAAGCTTGGCGAGGTGCTCCAGCAGGCGAAGGGCGTGACCGCCACGATCTCGTCCGACATCCGCGTGGCGATGTGGGCCAAGTTTCTCTTCATCACGGCGTGGGGCGGGGTTGGCGCCGTGACACGGGCTCCGCTCGGAACCATCCGCAGCGTGCCCGAGACGAGGCGGCTCCTCCAGGCCGTGATGGAAGAGATCGAGCACGTCGCCCGTGCGATCCATGTTCAGCTGCCGCCGGACATCGTCGCGAAGACGATGACGTTCATCGACAGCCTGCCAGCTGAAGGAACGGCGTCGATGCAACGCGACATGTTCGACGGAAAGCCGTCGGAGCTCGAGAGTCTCAATGGTGCGGTGACACGGCTTGGCCTCGACGCGGGCGTGGCGACACCCACAAATACGACGATCTATCACGCTCTGCTGCCCCTCGAGCGACGGGCGCGCAAGCAGCTCGAGTTCTGAATCCAGGGTCGATCAGGTAGTCGTCGAAGAGAATCCGGAACCAGCGACGCTCGCGAGATCAGGACTTCGGTTGGCTCGAGTCGAGAATCTCGGCGAGATGGAGCGCGCGGATCTTCGAGCCCCGCGCGCGCAAGCCCGCGCGGATGTGGAACAGACATCCCGGGTTCGAGCTCGCAACCACGCTGCAGCCTGACGCTTCGATCGAGTCGAGGAGCGGTTGGAGCAGTTGCCACGCAGCCTCGGGTTGTTGAGCGCTCCACAGCCCGGCGGCTCCGCAACACCCGGCACCGCGCGACAACGGAACGACCGTCGCGCCCGCCCCCCGGAGCAGCTCGAGAGCCTTCCCGCGCAGCCGCTGCACGTTGTGGTGATGACAGGCTTCCTGGACGGCGATCTTCTCGGCAGGGACGCGAATGTCGGTCTTGACCATCTCGGAGAGGTCGCGTACGCGCGCCGAGAACGCGGCTGCGCGAGCGGCCCACTCGGGATCGTCGGCCAGCAGTCGGCCATATTCCTTCATGGCGAGCGCGCATCCCGCCGACGTCGTGCCGATCGGCACGGTCGTGCCCTCGAATGCGGCCACGTTGTCCCGGGCGAGGCCGCGAGCTTCGTCGAGGAGTCCGGAATGCTGATGAAGCGCGCCGCAACACCGCTGTTCGGGCGGAACGAGCGTCGCGTGCCCGGCCTGGTCGAGGACTCTCATCGCTGACCGCTGAACATCGCCCAGCGCACTCGCCATGATGCATCCGGCATGAAAGGCCGCGGTAGGCTTCTCGGGCGGGGAGAGCTCTTCGACGTCGAACGGAGCTCCGGCGACACGAGGCATGATGTCGATGCGACGCGCTGTCTTCAGCGACAGCGGTCGGACGATCCAGCGAACGAGGCGGTCGAGGCGGAGCCACTGGATGACCCGGAGCAGGCGCGACAGGAAATCCAACCGCTTCGGCCTCACGAGCAGCCGCTCGAGGAACATCTGCGTCAGCCGCTTCCTGCGCTGTGCGTGCTTGCTCGGCAGCAGCTCCTTGCGGGTCTGGTCGAGCAGCTTGCCGTAGGGAACCTGCGACGGGCACACATCCTCGCATGCACGACAGCCGAGGCATTTGTCGAGATGACTCTCGAGCGTCGCGTCGGGGACGAGTCGGCCCTCCATCGCCGCCCTCATCAGCTGGACCCGGCCACGCGGCGAGTCACCCTCGTTGCGAAACACGGCGTACGAAGGACAGTGCGGGACGCAGATGGAGCAGCGCACGCAGCGCATGACTCCATCCTTGAACTCGGGGTCGTCACGAAGGTTGATCACAGGATCTCGACTCCCTTGCGACGAGGATTCTGAGGCTCGTGCCCGGTGACCGGGAAGATCATCGGATTGAACAAACCCTTGGGATCGAATGCATGCTTCACGCGGCGCATCGCATCTCTCTCGGCCTCGCCGTACTGGTGGCGCGCGTATCGGGTCTTGTGCACACCCAGGCCATGCTCGCCCGTGATCGAGCCTCCGAGCGACAGGACGTAGAGAATGGCTTCTTCGACGAACTTGTCGCTCCGAGCGCGCACCGCCGGGTCGGAGTCGTCGGTCAGGAGGACGGGGTGGAGGTGTCCATCGCCTGCGTGGGCGAACAGCGCGATCTCGACCCCTAACTCCTTGCCGAGCTCGTGCAGGCGCCGCACCGCGTCCGGAAAATGGCGCGGCGGCACGACGACGTCCTCGCCGTAGAGCGTGGGGCACGCTCGCGCCAGGGCAGGGTAGGCGAGATGTCGTGCGCGCCAGAGCTTCAGCGCGGCATCACCGGAGCGGGCCTCGGACCAGGTCGCCCCTCGCTCGACGAACAGGCTCCGGCACTGCTCGGCGGCGACCTCCGCGGACCCGGGCGAGCCATGAAAGCGTGCGATCAACGTCGACCGCGATCCGGGAGGCAAGCCCAACTGAAACGCATCTTCGACCGCTCGCGTGGTCCGTTCGTCCATGTATTCGAGAGCGACGGGCCCGAGACGTCGACTCGAGATCTCGAGCGCCAGCTCTGCGCCGCGCATCTCGTCGTCGAATGTCGCGATGACACTGGCGTCGGAGCCAGGCTTCTCGACGAAGCGAAGCGTTGCCTCCACGACGACGCCGAGCGTTCCTTCGGAGCCCACGAACAACCGGACGAGGTCGTAGCCCGTGACGTCCTTGCGAACCTTCGAGCCGAGCTTGAGAACACGGCCGTCGCCGGTGACAACATCGAGCCCGAGGATGAAGTCGCGGGTCGCCCCATACCCGAGGGCAAGATCCCCCGAGCTGTTGCAGCCGACGATGCCGCCCACCGTGATTGCATCCACGTTGCCGGGATTCGGCGGAAAAAACAGAGCGTTCGCGGCTGCGAGCTCCTGGATCGCCTTGACGTTCGCACCCGCTTCGACCCGGGCATACCGAGACACCGGATCGACCTCCAGGATCTTCGTCATTCGCTCGAGCGACAACACGACGCCGCCGGGTGGCGCCAGCGCACTGCCCGCGATGTTCGTTCCGGATCCGCGGATGACCATCGGAACGTCGCGACCGTAGAGGAGCGGAACGACTTGCTCGATCTGCTCCCGGGACTGAAACAGGACGACCGCTGCCGGCTGGGTGTAGAGCGGGTACGAGTTGAACCCGTAACTCAGCGTGTCTGCAGGACTGTCGAGATACGCCTCGCTGCCCACGATGTCCCTGACGCGCGTGGCCAGATCAACTGGAATGCCCATGGCACGCGCACGCTAGCACGCGCCAGGTACGCGAGTCGTGGAAGCGGACCGTCTCTGTAGTGAACGGCGGCGACCATGTCGCGGGTCGTTGACCGGAGACTGGCGATCACGTCACCGAGTCGGATGGGCTCAGGACTGGCGACCGGCGGAGAAGTAGCTCGACTGCGGGTGCGCGAAGTAGAGGCCGGACACCGAGGCCGTCGGGTACATCGCGTAGCTCTCGGTCAGGGTCACGCCGTGGTGATCGGCGTTGTCGAGGAGCTCGAACAGCGTGGCCTTCGGGGCGTGGTCGGGGCAAGCGGGGTAGCCGAAGGCCGGGCGGATGCCGCGGTATTTCTCGGCGAGGATCTCGGCCTGCGTCAGTGACTCGGTCTTGCCGTAGCCCCACTCGATGCGCGCGCGGCGGTGCAGGTACTCCGCGGCGGCTTCTGCGAGCCGATCGGC